>JACRHK010000188.1 GCA_016217625.1 Nitrospirota bacterium | reverse complement strand
GTCATGGTTGTTGTCCTTTGGGGCGGGTGCGTGTGGGGGATAACCCTGGTCTTTCGCTTTGACTCTGGCGGGTCCTGTCGGCGCCATCCCCCGGCTGTGCTCCGGGGTCCCGGCCGCGCGATCCCCAACAGCGCGTTCTGGTTTGCCCCGTCGAGTTAGACCAGCCCTCCGGCTGCGTGCACGAGGTCCGCGATCGTCGCGATCTCGTCTTCAAACAGACCCAACGTGTTGGGGTTCGTGATCATGATGGCCGCGGTGCGCTCGGACAGGAGCGTCTTGAGGTGATCGGTATCGATCCGCCCGCCGGCGTTCGAGCGGACAACGGCGACGTCGAAGCCGGCCAGGCGTGCGCTGGCGGGATTCGTCCCGTGGGCCGAATCGGGAATGATGACGGTATCCCGTTTCTCTCCACGCTTGGAGAGGTAAGCCCGGATCATCAGGAGCGTCGCGAGCTCCCCATGGGCCCCGGCCGCCGGCTGGAGGGTCACGCGCGCAAGCCCGGCGATCTCCTTGAGCGCCTGTTCCAGCTCCCAGAGGAGCCGGAGCATTCCCTGGCACGCCTCTTCCGGGGCCAGGGGGTGGAGCCGGGCGAACCCCGCCAGACGGGCGATCTCTTCGTGGATCTTGGGGTTGTATTTCATCGTGCACGACCCCAAGGGATAAAACCCGGTGTCCACGCCGTAATTGAGCGCCGAGAGACGGGTGAAGTGGCGGACGACGTCCAGCTCCGAGAGCTCGGGAAGGGGCGGGGGCTCGGAAGCCCATTGGCTCGCGGGGAGGAGATCCGCGAGGGGGACTTCGGGGACGTCGCAGGCCGGAAGGCGCACGCCCCGGCGGCCGGGAACAGAGCGTTCGATAAGGATCGGCTCGGTCATGGTTGTTTTCCTTTGGGGCGGGTGCTTGTTGGGGATAACCCTGGTCTTTCGCTTTGACTCTGGCGGGTCCTGTCGGCGCCATCCCCCGGCTGTGCTCCGGGGTCCCGTCCGCGCAGGCGGGGGGCCCCCTGTCGCCGCCACCCGCCAGAGTCACGAGACGTGGCTTCTTGAATCGCCTCCACAAGGGCATCCATCTCCTCCCGCGTCCGCTGTTCCGTCACGCTGAGGAGCCAGTGGTTGCGGAGCTTTCTGTTGTAGCGGCCCAGATCCAATCCCCCCAGAAATCCCCGCTTCAGCAGCCGCCTGTTCAGCCGGGCGGGCGACACCGGAGTCTGGACAACGAACTCCTTGAACGTGGCGGCGGAGAAAGGCGTGCGGAAACCGGGGATGGCCCCAAGCCGCTCTTGAAGATAGTTCTTCTTACGGAGACAGAGGGCGGCCACCTCCCGGAGGCCGTCCTTCCCCATCGCGGCCAGGTAGATCGTCGCCCGCAGCGCGACCAACGCCTCGTTCGTGCAGATGTTCGACGTGGCACGCTCCCTCCGGATGTGCTGTTCCCTGGTCTGGAGCGTCAGGACGAAGCCCCGCTTCCCTTCGGCGTCCACCGTGGCCCCCGCGATCCGGCCCGGCATCTGGCGGAGGTGGGCGGCGCGGCCGGCGACGAACCCGGCCTAGGGGCCGCCGAAAGCGAGAGGGGTCCCGAGGGGTTGACATTCCCCGACCACGAGGTCCGCTCCCAGGTCGCCCGGCTTCCGGAGGAGCCCCAGGGCGATGGGATCCGCCGAGACGGCGAGGAGCGCGCCTCGGCCGTGGGCGATGGCGGCTATCTCGGCCGTCTCTTCCAGGCAGCCGAAGAAGTTGGGATGTTGCACGAGGACGGCTGCCGTCTCCCCGGTGACATGCTTCCTGAGAGCTTCCAGGTCCGTGTTGCCGTCTTGCCAGGGGATCTCCCGGAGGCGGATCGGCAGGCCATCCACATAGGTACGGAGGACCTGGCGGTGGTGGGGGTGGATCGTCCCGCAGACCACGAGGTGATTCCTGTCCGGGAGGCAGCGGAGGGCCATGAAGGCCGCTTCGGCCAGGGCCGTAGCGCCGTCATACATCGAGGCGTTCGCGATCTCCATGCCGGTGAGCGCGCAGATGAGCGACTGGAACTCATAGATTGCCTGGAGCACGCCCTGGCTCCGCTCGGCCTGGTAAGGTGTGTAGGCCGTAGCGAACTCCGAGCGGCCGGCCAGCGCGTCCACTACGGCGGGGACGAAATGGTCGTAGGCTCCCGCGCCGAGGAAACAGACCAGCTCGGTCGCCGCGCGGTTCCGGCTTGCCAGCGCTTCCAGATGGCGCCGCATCTCCCATTCGCTCATGCCGGGAGGGAGGTGGAGGGGGCGGCGGAGGCGCAGCGGCTCGGGAATCGCGCGCAGGAGGTCCTCGATCGAGGCGGCGCCGATGGTCCGGAGCATCGCCTCGCGGTCCTGGTCAGTATGGGGGATGTAGGGCATCGAATTTCAGCTTTCAGCGCTCAGCATTCAGCCATCAGCTAGCTGACTGCTGATTGCTGACGGCTGACTGCTTTTTTATAAAACGGCCTCTCCACAATCTTCGCCCGATGCATCTTCCCCCGGATGTCGATCCAGATTTCCGTCTCGGGGCGCGCGAAGGCGGCCTCGACGAGGGCCATGCCGATCCCCTTTTTTAGGGAGGGGCTCATCCCCCCGCTTGTGACCCTGCCGATGCGTGTGCCCCCCTCCCTACTCTGGATGGGGGAGGAATCAGGTGGGGGGGGCGATCCGAGGGAATACACAGCATACCCCTCGCGGGGGACGCCCTGGTGGATCATCTCGAAGCCGGCGATCTTCCGAGGGATCCCCTGCTGTTGGAGCTGGAGGATCGCGTCCCGGCCGATGAACGCTTTGTGAAGATCCAGGAACTGCTCCAGCCCGGCCTCCAGCGGCGTGATCTCCTCGCTGAGCTCATGACCGTAGAGGGGGTAACCCATCTCCAGGCGGAGGGCATCGCGCGCGCCGAGACCGACGGGCTTGAGCCCATAAGGGGCACCCGCTGCAAGGAGCCCCCTCCAAGCGCTCACTGCCGCTGCCGTCGGGAGGAAGATCTCATATCCTCGTTCCCCCGTGTACCCCGTGCGGGCAACGAGGACCTCCACGCCGAAGCAGGGCGCCTTCCTCACCTGATGGAGCTTCAATCCTTCCCAGGTCATGCTTGTGGCTGACTCCAGGACGGCGGTGGAACGCGGGCCCTGGAGGGCCAGCAGGGCGGTCTCCGGCGTGGCGTCGCGGACCTCCTCGTCTCCCGCCCGATGTTTGAGACACCAGCGGAAGATCTTCTCCGTATTGGCGGCGTTGACGCACAGGAGAAACGTCTCTCGATCCGGCCGGTAGAGCACGGTATCATCCAGGATACCGCCGTCCTCGCGGCAGAGGAGCGTGTACTGCGCCTGGCCGACACCGAGGGCTTCCACCCAATTCGTCGTCATCCGCTCCAGGAAGGACGCGGCCCGAGGTCCCGTGAACAGGATCTCGCCCATGTGGCTGACGTCGAACAGGCCGGCCGCCCGGCGGACGGCCAGGTGCTCCTCGGCGACGCGGGTGTACTGGAGCGGCATCTCCCACCCATAAAACACGGTGATCTTCGCGCCCAGCGCTACATGTTCCTCATACAGCGGCGTCCGCATGGCCTTGGATTGCTCCCCTCCGAATTCCTCCCCCCTCAGGGGGGAGGGGTCAGGGCAGGGGGTTGTTTTAAGGGCAATCGGGTGTCACTATAGCGGAAGGGGGAGGAAGAGATCAAGGAGAAAAACGTCACACGTCGCACGTTTGAGATCTTAACGTGCAACATGTAACGTGCGACGTGCGACAGATCTCAGAGAATCTCCCCCCAATGCTTTCCTATCCCGACGTCCACCTTGAGCGGCACGGCAAAGGGGAAGGCCCTCTCCATCTCCTCGCGCACGAGGGGGGCGAGCGCGGCCATCTCTGCCTCCGGCCCTTCCAGGATCAGCTCGTCGTGGATCTGGAGGATCAGGCGGCTCGCCAACCCTTCTCGCCGGAGCCGGGCATGGAGGCGCACCATGGCCTGCTTGATGAGGTCGGCGGCGCTCCCATGGATCGTCGTGTTGATGGCCACCCGCTCGCCGGCGCTCCGGGTCGCCCCCTTGGGGGCCTGGAGCTCGAGAACCTCCCGTCGGCGTCCCAGGATCGTCGTGACGAACCCCCGTTCCCTCGCCGCGGTGATCGTCCGGTCGATGTAGGCGCGGACGCCCTGATGCAGCTTGAAGTACGCGTCGATGTACCGTTGCGCCTCCTGCTGGGAGACCCCCAAATCGGCGGAGAGGCCGAAGGCGCTCATCCCGTAGATGATCCCGAAGTTCACCGTCTTGGCTTTCCGCCGCATCTCGGCCGTGACGGCTTCGGGCGGAAGCCCGAAGATCCCGGCTGCCGTGCGCGCGTGGATGTCCTCTTCGGTGGCAAAAGCCTGAAGGAGAATAGGGTCGCGGGAGAGGTGGGCGAGGATCCGGAGCTCCACCTGGGAGTAGTCCGCCGCGAGGAGCCGGTCGCCCGGCGCCGCGACGAAGGCCCGGCGGATCCGCTTCCCGTACTCCGTCCGGATCGGGATGTTCTGGAGGTTCGGATCACTGCTGGAGAGCCGCCCCGTCGCCGTGGCCGTCTGGTTGAACGTCGTGTGGATCCGCCCGGTACGGGGGTCGATAAGGCCGGGCAGGGCGTCTACATAAGTCGATTTCAGCTTTTGGAGCGTCCGGTACTCCAGGACCTCGGCCGGCAGCTCATGCCGACGGGCCAGCGTGGCCAGGACCTCCACGTCGGTCGAGTAGCCGGTCTTGGTCTTTCTGACCGGCGGCAGTCCCAGCTTCTCGAAGAGGATCTGGGCGAGCTGTTTGGGCGAGTTCAGGTTGAACTCTTCCCCGGCCAGGAGGTAGGCGCGCCGGGTGATGGCCTCCAGCCGGATCTCCAGCTCCTTGCCAAGCTCCCTCAGAGGGTCGGGATCGACCAGGATCCCTGCGGCCTCCATCTCGGACAGAATGCCGGCGAGCGGCACCTCGAGGTCCCGGAACAGGGGAGCCAGCCCCGCCTCTTCGAGTTGGGGGAGCAGCGCCTCCCTGAGCTGCCAGAGGCCTTGCGCTTGTCCGGTCAGCCCGGTGGCCGACCCGGTGGCCAATCCGGTGGAAAGCCGCGCGCCGGAGAGGTGGTCGGCGAGGACGGAGGGGAGATCGTGCCGGTAGCGGTCGGGCTTCAAGAGATACGAGGCCAGCATGGGGTCGAAGATCGGGCCTTGCAGGAAGATCCCTCGCGCGCGGAACAGGTGGGCGTGGCTCTTCAGGTCATGGATGACCTTTTCTGTTTCAGGATCGGCGAGCAAGTCTGCCACTTGAACCCAGGCTTCATCCAAAACCTCTGGCGGGATGAGGGCCGCCTCTTCGGGACCGGCGGCTGCTGCGAGCGCGAGGATCTCACCCCCGAGGGGGCTCCCCTGCCAGGAGGCGGCCAGGGCCAAGCGCTTGACGGCTCGCGCATGCGCCAGGAGGGTTGAGAAGTCCGTTAGGACTCCGGTTGCTTTTCCTCCTGACTCCTGACTCCTGACTCCTGACTCCTGGGGACCCTCAAACTGTTTAAGCAGCGAGGTGAACTCCAGCTCCCGGAGGAGCGGGATCAGGGCCTCCCGGTCGGGCTCTGCCGGCCGCAGGGTCTCCGGCGCCATCTCCAGGGGAAGGTCGGTCTTGACGGTCGCGAGCGTCCGGCTCAAGCGGGCCAGGTCGGCAGGGGTCTTCAGCGTCTCCCGGAGCTTCGGTTTGGAGATCTCCTCGACGCGGGAGAGGAGGTTCTCGATCGTGCCGAATTGGGCGATGAGGGCCTTGGCCGTCTTCTCGCCGATGCCGGGGACGCCGGGGATGTTGTCGATGGCATCACCCATTAACCCCATCACCTCGATGACCTGTTCGGGCGGCACGCCCAGGCGTTCCTCCACGTCCTGCGCTTGCACGACCGTGTCTTTCATCGGGTCGAAGGCCCGGACGTGAGGGCCGAGGAGCTGGAAGAGGTCCTTGTCGCCCGTCACCAGGACGACCTCAAACCCCGCGGCTTCGGCCCGCCGGGCCAGCGTGGCCAGGACATCGTCGGCCTCGTGCCCCTCCACCGTGACCGAGGAGATGCCGAGCGCCCGGACGATCCGGTGAATGTAGGGGATTTGAGCGCCGAGCATCTGCGGCATCTCGGGGCGCTGGGCCTTGTAGGCCTCGTAGAGCCGGTGTCGCTCCGTGGGCCCTTTCGGATCGAAGGCCACGGCGAGATGGGTGGGCTTTCGCTCACGGATGAGCTTCAGGAGCATGTTCGTGAAGCCGTAGACGGCGTTCGTCGGTACCCCTTTGGCCGTGCTCAGCCGCGGGATGGCGTAGTAGGCGCGGAAGATGTAAGAATGCCCGTCGACGAGATAGAGAGTCGGCCGATCCATGGGGCCATCTTAGCCTGTGGGAGGCGAGCAGGTCAAGGAGGGGGGACGTTTTTATGGGGCGAGGGAGGTTACCGCAAGAACGTGGCAATGATGGCGAGGAAGATGGTAACCCGGACGCCGGCAATCCACACTGCTGTCGATCACTCAAACCGTAGTGTTAGCCGGAAAGAATATATGCAGTTTTATAACATCTGTCAATATCTTCTTGCTTTTGACCAGTAAAGGTAGATGGTATCC
>JACRHK010000183.1 GCA_016217625.1 Nitrospirota bacterium | reverse complement strand
GGGGCAGGAGGTTCGCCATGTCGTCCACGGTGGGGACGTGCGTGGAGCCGCCGGCGGGGGTTGTCATCGTCATTGGCATCCACCCGCCGAAGATGGCCGAGATATGCGAGGCCTGCGCCTGCTTCTCCAGGGCCTCCAGGTAATGGGCCACGGCCAGCAGGTTCACCTCGGGGGGCAGCTTGTAGGCCGGATGCCCCCAGTAGGCGTTGGCGAAGGGGCCGAGCTGTCCGCCTTCCACAAAGCGCTTCAGCCGCGCCTGGACGTCCTTGAGCGACTGCTCCTTGGGCTGGGCCTTGAGCGCGGCCACGACGTCCACGAAGTCCAAAGCCGCCAGATGGTAGAACCAGAGGATGTGGGAGTGGAGGAACTGCGCCCCCTCCACCATGTTCCTTACCAGGCGCCCGTTGTCGGGGGGGTGGACGCCGGCCGCGTCTTCCAGGCAGAGCGCCGCCGTGTGGGCGTGGGAGGTGGGGCAGACGCCGCAGATCCGCTGCGTGATGTGATAGGCGTCGCGGGGGTCGCGGCCGTTGAGGACAATCTCAAATCCCCGGAAGAGCGTGCCCGAGGTCCAGGCGTCCTTGACTTTCCCTCCTTCCACCTCGACCTCAATGGCCATGTGCCCCTCGATGCGAGTGATCGGATCGATGACGATGCGGGCCATCCTCCTCACCTCCTTTGAACATCCCGCTTCTTTATCCCTCCCCCTCGATGGGGGAAGGATATGCGCTTCCCCGCCGAAAGCTGTCGGGGATCTATAAATTATCTCCCCTCCCTCACCCCCTCCACATCCTCCCCCCACAGGTGGGGGAGGACAGAGGTGGGGGGGATGGATTAAAGGGGAGGGGACAGAGGGGAGGGTGCATCAGGGCAGGCACAGAGGCCTGCCCTACTCTTTTTTCACGCCCCTCTCAGGCGGCTCCCCCTTGAAACGCCCTTTGGCCGCGGTTGCAATCGCATGGGCGGCAATCCCCGCCGCAGTGGCGGCGCCGGCGACGAGACCGATCTTGTCGGCCCCCGCCTCCACCCCTTCGATGCCGGGGACCGCGACGCCGGGAAGCCGCTCATAGAAGCCGGCGAACTTGTCCACCCAGCCGTGCTCGGCGCACCCGATGCAGGGACCTCCGGCGCCGATGCACCAACTCACCCGGTCATTGTACCGGACCTTCGAACAGTTGGCGTACGTCATCGGCCCCTTGCACCCCATCTTGTAGAGGCAGTATCCCAACTCCTCCTCTTTGCTTCCGAACCGCTCCACGAACCGGCCCGCCTCAAAATGCGCCCGCCGCTCGCATTGGTCGTGGATCGTCTGGCCGTAGAAGATCTTCGGTCGGCCGAAGCGGTCTCTCTCGGGGACCTTGCCCGTGAGCAGGAAGTCCACGATCGTGGCCACAAGGATCGCCTCGTTCACGGGGCAGAGGTCGAGATTGATGCAGTCGACCCCGAGGGCGTCGCGCACCCCCTTCAGCCCCGCCGGGTTGGGGTTCCCCGCGGGGACGCCGCCCCAGGTAGCGCAGCTCCCCACGGCAATGACCGCCTTGGCCTTTGCGGAGAACTCCTTGCCGATGTCGATCATGTCGCGGCGGGCGATCATCCCGTATCCCTTCTTCGTCGGGACGGCCCCCTCGATGATCAGGATGTACCCTCCCTTTTTGAGGGCCTGGGCGAGGATCTCCTCCGACTGCACGCCCGCCGCAGCCATGATCGTCTCGTGGTAGTCCAGGCTCAGTGTCTCCAGGATGAGCTGGGCGATGTTGGGATAGTTGGCCTTGATCAGCGCCTCGGTGCAGCCCGTGTCCGAGGCAAAGTTCAACCACATGACGGACGGCCGCTGGACAGCCGCCTTCTCCAGCGCCTCGGCGATTTTGGGCACCCACCCCTCCCCCAGGCCGAGGATTGCGGCCGTCGCCCCGCACAACCAGAGGAACTCCCTCCGGTCGATCCGCGAAGCGTCCACGTCGACCGTTGTCTTTGTCATTGCGCCGGAAAGGTATCGCATAACGCCCTCCTTCGTAGCAGAGGCTGTACGAGTCGTTCAAAAAACACCCACTCACGCAGTGTAAGCATAAAGGGAACAACTTGCATTTGTCTATTCCCCTGATGGAGTACATGGCCGGGTTTTTAGGGGGAGGAGGGATTAATCCAAGCGGGTGAGGAGGTTGAGAGGGATTGAGGATGGAGGATAGAGATGGGAAGTGAGAAATTGGAAGATCTTGCCTCTAGCCTCAAACCTTAAGCCCAACAAAAAAGGTTGACTTTCCTTGTCGGGTATGGTTAATTGGGGGCGTGATGACGATCGATCCGCTTACCGCACAAGCGGCTCCCTTCAACACGGCCGCTGAAGAAGCCGCCTCCCTGGAACAGCGCCTGATCCTGGAGGTTAACACGCTGATGCAAGGGGTGGCCCGCGCCTTTCTGGAGTCGGGGTTCGACGTTTACTTCCGGCCCAACACCTCCACGCACTGGGGGGAGGGAGATTTCGGCCGGCTCACGGTGGTGTCGCGCGATCCGGAGCATCTCCGGGAAGCCGAGGCCTGGGCCAAGGACCTGAGCCAAGCCTTCCACGAGTATATCTGCCTCCGCATCGCCGCCCAGCCCGACAAGTTCAGCGGCGAGCCGGTCACCCTCGGCACCCTCCGGCAGATCGCCTACCCCGCCCCGTAAGTCGCCAACTTCCTTTTTCTTGACTTCCCCACATGGTTCTATGCGATAATTGGATTGAATAAGTATCCCCAGAACGCCGTCTAATTGTTTCGAACGCTTCGAACTCACTCTCACGGGAGGTAGCCATGAAACGCCTACTCATCGCCCTGACGCTTGGAACCGCTCTCCTTTTCACGGCAACGCCCGCAAAAGCCGACTTCGACTGGGACTATCCGGACGGCACCCTTGCGCTCATCTGGGCGGAGCCCGGAGGCCATGCCGCGATTTTCGTTGACTTTCCCGGCGATCGGGACATCTTCACCATCCACACGACCCACTCCTCGACGCCCAATTTCTTTTCCCTGGGTTACGGAGGCGCCTACGCATACTGGTTGAACTACCTCTACACGAACATCTACGGTGACTGGGTGTACGACGTGTACATCGACCAGGGAGGAGGCTTTTTCTGGGTTGGCACCTACTTACTCTACTAAAGGATTCGCGTCAGGGAGAGGGCGCTGATGCCTTACGCTCTGTTTCAGAGAAGAAGTTTCGTCTGCATCACAGCCCTCTCCCTGTTGATGGCTTATGCGATCCCGGGCTCCCTCGGCGCTTCTCCGCCTGACTCCCCCTACCCCATCCCCAGCAGACCCAGCGAAAAAGCAGACGCGGCTCCACCTTTCCGCGTAACGGGAACGGTCATCGCCCCCCCAGAGAAATTCGTCCATCTCCTGGTTCTGGACGAGAAAGGAAACGAGGAAGGGACGATGAGGGTTCGAGAGGGAGAGGTGGTCAAAAGGTACCTCATCAAACAGATCGACAACCACCGGGTCTACTTCGAGAGAGAGGGGAAGACCTTCCGGATCGACGTGGGGAACGACAAGCCTGCCGTTGAAGATCCCGCGCCCAGATTAAAAAAGACGCCGGATCAACAACCGGTGCAACAAAAGGAACGAAAGGCGACGTTTGTCCCGCCCCCCGACAACATCGAGGAGATCAGAAAACAGACGGACGCGTTCGTCGAGAAGCTCAGGGAACACCCCGAGTTCAAAAAACGGCTGGAGGAGAAGAAGCGCCAACTCGGAGAGCAGCAGGAACGGGCTGCGCCAATCGACTGATCCTCGTTAGGCTTCAGGCGTGAGGAGATGACTTCTGTGGCAACAACTCCTCAACGAGAAACCCCGCCAACCCCTCGACGTCATCAGGATGGAAGCGCGGAAGGGTGACCCCTTCCACACCCATATCGCTCACGAGTGCCAGGAAGCCCTGCTCTTTCCGGCAGATTGGCTCAACCGCTATGCCGGAACGGTACACCTCGATCCGGACCGACGCCTCGTAGCGAAATCCCTCGATCAGGATGAGGTCCACCTCAGGCATCCGGGCGAGGAGCGCGGGTAAGGGCGGTTCCCCGCTGAGCCGCGCCATGAGGGCCATCTCCTCGCCCGAGGCGATCCCCACGGCCTCTGCCCCCGCTTGGGCGAAACGGTAGGTGTCCTTGCCCGGGCGGTCGAGCTGGAATCCCTTGGAGCTGTGCTTGACGACGCCGACCCGATACCCCTTGCGCCGAAGGACCGGGATCAGCTTTTCAATGAGCGTCGTCTTTCCCGCGTTCGATCCGGCAGCCACAAAGGCCACGGTGGGAATCTGTCCCTTCGCTGACTCCATACGCGCGCCCATCGCTCAAGGTATCAACAACGTCCCCTCCCCGCTGTGCGGCCCCCATTATACCGGGTTTTTCGCGGCAGGTCACGCGTTGAAGATGCCGTTGCGGCAGGTCTCGCTCTTGGCAGCAGGCAAGCGCCTGGGCTCGGGCCGTCTTCGGAGAAACCCCGATCCGGTGGAAACGCTGGATCAGGCGCCATCCGTTACTTCTTGAGGCCCCAGGGGGAGATGCGCAGCCACTCTTCGAACTTTGTGACCGGGAGGGGGCGGGCGAAGTAGTACCCCTGGGCGGCGTCGCAGCCCAGATCTTTGAGCGCGTGCCAGGTGGGTTCGTCTTCCACCCCTTCGGCCGCGACATCGAGATCCAGATCATGCCCCAGGTCGACGATGGCCCGGACAATCGCGGCGTTGCCCGGCTCGTGAAAGCGCACGATAAACGACTTGTCGATCTTGAGCTGGTCGACCGGAAGTTGCTTGAGATAGGTGAGCGAAGAATATCCCACGCCGAAGTCGTCGATCGCGAACCGCACGCCCAGCCCGCGCAGGCCCTGCAACGCAGCCTTGACGAACAGGGGATCCTCCATGATCACGCTCTCGGTCACCTCGAACATGAGGGTGCGCGGCTCGATGCGGGTCGCTTGCACCACGTCGGGCACGCTCGATATTAAGACCGGATCTTGCAAGTTGCGCATAGAGAGGTTGACCGCGATGCTGATGGGCATCCCTTGCTCGTGCCAGATCTTGTCCTGGCGCGCCGCGGCATCAACGACCCAGGCCGTCAGCGTGTTGATGAGTCCGGTCTTCTCCGCAGCAGAGATGAACTGGTCGGGCAGCAACAGGCCGTGTCTCGGGTGTTGCCAGCGCACCAGGGCCTCCACGCCGGTGACCAGGCCGGTCTTGAAGCTGACCTGGGGTTGATAGTACAGCGCCAGCTCATCGCGGCTCAGCGCCTGCCGCAGCTCCGCCATCAGCGACAGTTGATGAGGGTGGTAGGTGTCTTTGTCCGGGCTGTAGATCAGGTGGGATTGATGCGACTTTTTCGCGGCGAACAGGGCCACGTCGGCGCACCGCAGCAAGGTATTGGCGTCCTCCCCATGCTCGGGAAACAGCGCGACGCCGATGACGGGCCGCACGTCCAGGGGAATCCCCTCGATCAAGAAAGCGGGCCTGAGCGCCTCTTGGATGGTCCTCGTCGCGATCCTCACGTGTCGTCGATCTCCCTGACGGGGCAACAGGACGGCGAATTCATCGCCGCCGATCCTTGCCAAGAGGTCCTGCTCCAGCAGCACGCTCTTGAGGCGTTCCGCCACATGGATGATCACCAGATCCCCGTTCGAGTGACCCAGGGTGTCGTTGATCGCCCGGAAATTCGCCAGGTCCACGATCATCAACGCCAAGGAATGACCGCGAGCAGCGGCCTCATCCATCGCTTGGGTCAGGGAAACGTTCAACGCGGTGCGGTTCGGCAAGCCGGTGAGGATATCGTGATAGGCCAAGCGCTGAATCATCTCCTCCGCCCGCTTGCGCTCGGTAATGTCCCTCATCGAGCCGAAGAGCAAGACGGGCGTTCCCGCCGCGTCGCGCTGCACGGTCAAGCGGGCGTCGATCCAGCGGATTCTCCCGTCTCGATGAGAGAAACGCGACTCGAACGCCAAGAAATCCTTCTCCTCCATGCCCGACCGGATTGCCGCCGTCACTCTCGCGCGATCTTCCTCATGGATTTGCCTGATCCACAGGCCTGGGTCAACCGTCATCTCCTCGGGGGTAAACCCCAGCAGTTTTTTAACCGCAGGGCTGATGAACTCCGGGGCCAAGTCCTTAGCCCGCACCTTGAAGAGGATATCGGGCACCGTCTCAATGACCTGACGGAGCTCACGCTCGCGCAAGCTGAGACGTACCCCACGCTTAACGACACGTTCCTCCTCGTGCGACGGAGTTCCGGTCGTGTTCTCCATGGGAATCATAAACTTATCCTTTAATAAACATCTGTTCAAAGTCAAGCAATATCAATCGTTCGTACATATGGCTAATCAATTGTAGCAACGCCATCCGGCTAACTCGTTGAAAAACTGGAACACTCTCAATGGGTTGAGAATAAGAAACTACATGAAGATGAAAAGATTATCGCATTGAAATCTCGGTGTATTCATTCCACGTCAATGTGGGTAACGCGGAATCGGCTAATACACCAGAAAGGTCCACAAAATGGCGAACATCAGGAGGACGCCGATGGAGAGGGCGGTGAAGCCGAAGAGGTAGGCGAACCTCCATTGGCGCTTCGTGGGAGGATCCGCAAGGTAATGATAAAGCTCCCCGCTTTCAGAAAGGCGCTGGTACTCCGCGGGCCGTTCTTCTTTAAAGCGCTCCAGGGGGACGCGGCCGGTGAAGATGACGGGGTCCATGGGGAAGCTCTCGGGCCGGAGGTGCGTATGGAAGAAGTGAAACAGGAAGATGTAACCGACCGCCAGCAGGGCCTCATCGCTATGGATGACGAAGGCGGCGTTGAGGACCCACCCCGGGAGGAACTGGGTGAAAAACCCCGCGTTCCAGAGCATGAGGCCCGAGAGGCCGATGACGGGGATGCCCCAGAAGACGGCAAAATAGTCAAACTTCTCCCAGTAGCTCCAGCGGTCAATCCGCGGGCGGGGACCCCGGTAGAGGAAATAGCGGAGATTGCGCCAGAGATCGATGAAGTCCTTCCACCGCGGGACCATTGACCGCCATCCCCACAGAATCCCGAAGTCCCGCCGTAGCGCGGTCCGGTAGAAGAGATAGCCGAGATGGAACAAGGCGTAGCCGAAGGTCACAAGGGCGGCCAACCGGTGCAGGAACCGCGTGGCCCCCACGCCGCCCAGGAGGCTCGCAATGTCCTTCGCCCATTCGGTGTAATGGAATTTTATGGGCAGGCCCGTGGCGGCCAGTAAGAGGAAACTCGACACGATTGTGACATGGATCCCAATGTCCAACGGAGCGAAACGTCTGATGTAGGGCCCCTCCTGCTTTCTCAGCCCCTCGAACTCCCCACGGAAGAACCCCGCCACGGAGCGCTGGAACCACAAGAGCGTATGCAACCCGAAGAACCCGAAGACGGAGGCAAGCAACGCGGTCATAAAGAGCCAGACGGCATAGACCCTCCGGTCTTGCTTGGGGTCCGTGGGATCAAGGTGCGAACGGAACGTCAAAAAGCCCGCCCCGACGCCCGGATGGCACTTTCCGCAGGTGGCCCCGAGCTTGGAGGCATGCACCGAAGAATCAGGATGCGCGGCGGGAAGCTGTTGATGGGGGGTATGGCAGTCCGAACAGGTGGCCGCCGTGAGGAAGCCGATATCCGTCGCCTGACCATGGAACGTATCGCGGTAGGTTTCGTGGCGCGCCAGATGACAGTTCCCGCAGGTATCGGGGAACTTCAGCCTAGCCGTTTCCGCCCGAGGCTCCAACACCCGGTGGGAGCTGTGACAGGTCGTGCAGACCGGCCCCTCCCTCCCCTGCCTCCAGGCCTGGCCGTGGCTGCTCCTGACCCACGTGTTGAGGAGGTATTTGTGGCAGAAGCCGCAGGTCTCCGGCACCTTCCCGTGGGAGATGGACGACTGCGGGTGCGTGGAGGGAAAGATGGTGTGGCTACCATGGCAGTTGCTGCAGGAGGGGGCAAAAACCAACCCTCTCTGGAGCAGCCCCTTTCCGTGGACGCTCTTCCGGTACCCTTCCAGGAGTTCGGGAGGAGAGGCATGGCACCCGCCGCACGTCTCGATCTGCTTGGGGGGCGAGACGGGCGAGGTCTCCTCCTGTGCTCGCTGGATCCTGTGCGCCTCTCCATGGCAGGCGCGGCAATCCGCCACTTTTGCGTGGACGCTCTCATTGAAGCTATCTGCCTGCCCCTGGTGGCACTGGCTGCAGATGCCGCGGCCTGAAAGCTCGCGGAGCGGGCCCGGTTGATGCGGGACACTCTTGATGTTGGAATGACAGAACGTGCAGTCCAAGCCGCGATGGGGCGGGGAGGAGACCGAGACGCCCGGGTGGCACACCTCGCATGCGCTCTTCGGCAGGGCCAAGGCCACGGCAGGGGCAAGCAGGACGACGACCAGGATGACAAACCATAGTTGGACTGTCCGTTCAACAACTCCCCTCTCCCCTAGGCGGGAGAGGGACAGGGTGAGGGGGATCGTCCGATCGAGCAAACGCGACATCACGCGCAACATTTCTACATCCCGCCGCCGGTGTGGCAGCTACTGCATGTGACCTCCCGGAGGTCGCCGATCTCCACCGGGTGGCGGAACCCCGTCTCCTTTGCCGGCTTGACAGGCTTCCCCCCCTCCTCCTGCCCTACGACGGAGTGACAGATAAAGCAATCCTTCTTGATGACCTTCCCCTCGCGGCTCACGTGTTGGCCGTCGTGGCAGCGGAAGCACCCCAGGGAATAAAGGTGGCCGATGTTGTTCAGGTGCGTCTGCCAGTTCACCTTCATCTCCGGGAAGTAGTTTGTCTGATAGATCCGCTGCACCTCGGCGATGGCGGTCTTGACGACTACCCGCTTCTTGGCATAAAGGCCCGGATAGCGGGTGAGATAGTACGCGTCTAGATCCGAGG
>JACRHK010000187.1 GCA_016217625.1 Nitrospirota bacterium | reverse complement strand
TCACCCGTTCTGCGACAGCCATAGATCCTTTCACCTCCTGTGTGATGATGTCCGATGTCCCTGCCTGCCGGCAGGCAGGCGATGTCTAATGTCCGATGTCCGAAGTCCGAGGTCGAAAAACAGAAGACCTTGGACATTGGACCTTGGACGTTACATATACATCCCGCCGTTGACGTGAATCACCTGACCCGTCAGATACCCGGCCGCATCGGAGGCCAGAAAGCGGACCGCGGCGGCCACGTCCTCCGGCGTGCCCAACCGCCCCAGCGGGATCCGGCGGAGGAGTTCCTCGCGGACTTTTTCCGACAAGGCCCGCGTCATGGCCGTATCGATAAACCCCGGGGCGACGGCGTTGACCGTGATCCCCCGGCTCGCATACTCGCGGGCGACGGTTTTGGTGAGGCCGATGAGCCCCGCTTTGGAGGCGGCATAGTTGGCCTGGCCCACATTGCCCAGCACGGCCACCACGGAAGCGATCGCAATGATCCGGCCGCCCCGCTGCTTGGACAGGATCGGCGCGGCGGCCTTCATGCAGAGGAAGGCTCCCTTGAGGTTCACATCCAGGACGCGGTTCCAGTCGTCTTCTTTCATCCGGATCAGGAGCGTATCGCGGGTAATCCCCGCGTTGCAGACTAGGATGTCCAGGCGCCCCATCCGGTCGACGGTCGTCCGGACCATCCCCTCGACCTCGGTGGAGGAAGTCACGTCCACTTGCAGCGCCAGGCTCCTGCGGCCCAGCGCAGTAACCTGAGTAGCCGTCTCCTCCGCCCCGGCCTTTTGCACGTCCGAGATTACCACATCGGCTCCCGCGTTGGCAAGGGTCAACGCAATCTGTCGGCCGATCCCCTGGGCGCCGCCCGTGACGATAGCAACTTTACCTTGAAGGGTCATTGCTCCTCCATAGGTCATAGGTGATTGGTTAATTGGTTAATTGGTGAGTACGCGTTGCACGTCCACACGTCGCACGTTGCACGATCCGCGTCTCACGTCACACGTCTCACGTCACACGTTTGAGATCTTAACGTGGAACGTGCAACGTGTAACGTGCAGCGTGTAACGTGCCTGCGTGTAACGTGACTTCACCACTCACGACTCACCTAGTTTTTCAAGCACCGCGTCCACCCCGCGGCCGTCTTCGATGTTCAGGACCTCGACGCTCCGGTCAATCCGCTTCAGGAGTCCGGCGAGGACGCGCCCCGGCCCCAGCTCGAGGAAGGTCGTGTACCCGTCCTTGAGAAGCAGGCGGACGGAGTCTTCCCAGTAGACCGGGCTGGCCAGTTGGCGGACGAGCGCTTCCCGGACCTCCCCCGCGTGCCGCAGATACCGCGCCGTGGCGTTCCCCACGACGGGCAGGCGGAGGTCCGCCAACGGGGTTTTGTCGAGGTTTTCCGCCAGCCGTCTGGCTGCGGGCTCCATGAGCGGGGAGTGAGAGGGGACGCTGACGGGGAGGGAGATCGCCCGCTGGGCGCCCCGCTCGTTGGCGAGGCGCATGGCCTCTTCCACGGCGGGCTTCTCACCGGCGATGACGATCTGTCCGGGACAGTTATAGTTGGCCGGAACGACGATGCCCCGCTGCGAAGCCTCCCGGCAGAGGGCTTCCACGGTCTCCCGCTGGAGACCGAGCAGGGCCGCCATCAGCCCCCGGCCTTCCGGCACGGCTTCTTGCATGTAGCGTCCGCGGTTGCGCACTAGGCGCAGGGCGTCATGGTAAGGGATCCCTCCGGCGGCGACAAGGGCCGTGTACTCCCCCAGGGAATGGCCGGCGGCCGCCAGGTTCGACAACGAGAGGCGACGGGAGAGGATCCGCCAGGCGGCCGTGCCCACAGCCAGGAGGGCCGGTTGGGTAAACTCCGTGCGGTCGAGCTGGGCTCTGGGGCCGTGCCAGCAGAGCGCGGCGAGGTCGTACCCCAGAACCTCCCCGGCTTCCTCCAGGGTTGCCCGGGCTTCGGGAAACCGATCGGCCAGTTCCCGGCCCATCCCCACGGCCTGGGAACCCTGGCCGGGGAAGAGGAGGGCGATTTTCTGCGTGTTGAGCATGGTCAAATGGTCATTCAAATGCGGAATGCGAAGTGCGGAATGCGGTATTTCATTTCTTCCCTTCATTCATTCCCCATTCTGCATACTGCATTCTCCATTCCGCATTATTCTCATTACCACCGATACAGCGCCGAGGCCCAGGTGAGCCCCCCGCCGAACGCCTCGAAGAGGATCAAGTGGCCGGCTTGCACCCGCCCGTCCCGCACGGCCTCATCCAGGGCCATGGGGATGGAGGCGGCGGAGGTGTTGCCGTACCGATCCAGGTTCACCACGACGCGATCCATCGGCAGCCCCAGCCGCTCGGCCATCGCCCGGATGATCCGGAAGTTCGCCTGGTGGGGGATGAGCAGGTCGATGGCGGAGGGGGGGAGCCCGTGGTTCTGCAAGGTCTCCGTCACCACGGCTTCGAGCGCGCGGACGGCCACGCGGAACGTCTCATTCCCCTTCATCTTCACGAAATGAAGCCCTTCCTCCAGCGATTTGGGCGTGGCGGGGATACGGGAGCCGCCTGCCGGGACGTAGAGGAGGTGCCCCTGGTTACCGTCAGAGTGCAGATGCGTGGAGAGAAGCCCTCGGCGCCCCCGCTCGGCCTGCAGTACCACGGCGCCCGCGCCGTCGCCGAAGAGGACGCAGGTGGCCCGGTCCTGCCAGTCCACGATCCGGGAGAAGATCTCGCTGCCCACGAGGAGGACCTTCTTGTAGGTCCCGCAACGGAGGAACTGATCGGCCACGGCCAGGCCGTAGAGAAAGCCGGAGCAAGCCGCCGAGAGGTCGAAGGCGGCCGCCTGCTTCGCCCCCAGCATCTTCTGGAGCACGCAGGCCGTGGAGGGGAAGACCATGTCGGGGGTGGAGGTGGCCACCAGGATGAGGTCCAATTCCTTGGGCCTCACGTCGGCCATCCGCAAGGCGTGCCGCGCCGCCTCCCGGGCCAGGTCGGAGGCCGCCTCGTCGTGGCCGGCGATCCGCCGCTCCCGGATGCCGGTCCGTTCGAGGATCCATGCGTCGGAGGTGTCGACCATCCGTTCGAGATCCCGGTTGGTCAGGACGGTCGGGGGGGCGTAGGAGCCGGTCCCCACGATCCGGGTGCGCAACGCCGGGCCGACCGCGAAGCGCCCCGACCCAACGGGCTTCACGCGCCGGGGAGTCTGAGGACGCCGTGTTGTCACGCCGGCTGCTCCATCTTTGCCGGTCGGGAAGCGGGGGGGACCGGCATCGCCGCCTGGACGGCCTCCTGGATCTGTTGATGCATCGCCGCGCTGGAGACTTCCGCGGCCACCCGGATGGCGTTCTTGATCGCCTTGGGCGACGAGCGGCCGTGGCTGATGATGCAGATGCCGTTGACCCCTAACAGGGGCGCGCCGCCGTATTCGGCGTAATCCACCCGCCGCCGAAAGCGGTTGAAGGCCGGGCGGAGGAAGAGGTACCCCACTTTCCCCAGCGCGGCCTGAGCGATCTCCCGCTTCAGGAGTTTGCCCAGCACGTCGGCCACCCCTTCGCTGATCTTGAGGGCGACGTTGCCGATGAAGCCGTCGCAGACGATGACATCGGCGTTCCCCAAAAACACGTCCCGCCCCTCCCCGTTCCCGATGAAACGGAGGGGAGACGCCTTCAAGAGCTTGAAGGCCTCGCGGGTGAGGTCGTTCCCCTTGGTGTCTTCCTCTCCGATGGACAGGAGCCCCACCGTGGGCTCCTCCTTGCCCAGCACCTGGCGGGCGTAGACGTGGCCCATGAGGCCGAACTGGAGGAGGTGAACCGGCTTGCAGTCCACGTTGGCCCCCACATCGACCATGATGGACCGTCCCCGCAGCGTGGGCAGCAGCGTGGCGATGGCCGGCCGCTCCACGCCCGGCAGAAGACCCAGGACGAAGAGGGCCGTGGCCATGGTGGCCCCGGTGTGACCGGCGCTGACCAGGGCCGCCGCGTCCCCCGCCTTGACGAGCGTCGCCGCGACGCGGATCGAGGAGTCCTTCTTGCGGCGGAGGACGGTGGAGGGGGAATCCTGCATCTTCACGACCTGCGAAGCGTGATAGACGGCGATGAGGCGATCGTCGTGGCGATGCTTCTTGAGCTCCGCGCGGATCGCGGCTTCCTCTCCCACCAGCAGGATATGATGGCCGTAAAGGCGGGTCGCCAACACCGCCCCTTCCACCAAGGCGGCCGGGGCGAAGTCTCCGCCCATCGCGTCCACTGCGATCCGCATCAAGGCATCATCTCCCGGTACGCGACCCGCCAAGGCAGGCGGAGGGAAGGGTTACGCGATCTCGACAGGGAGGATTTCCCGCCCACGATAGGTGCCGCAGTTGGTGCAGATGTGGTGAGGCAGCTTGGGTTCCTGACAATTGGGGCAGATCGATTGCGCCGGCAGGGATAACTGCTTGTGCGTCCGGCGCTTGTCCCGGCGCATCCGCGAGATCTTGTGTTTAGGGTTCCCCATGTAATAAGACTCCTTTCACCCCGTACCACCAAGAAGCCACCCGCCTCAGGCGGGTGGAGGAATGGTTAAACAATACCCGAAGGGTCATTCCCTCGATACCACGGCTTAGAGAGCCGTGGTACGGGGTTCACCGAGAATCGCCACCCGTGGTGGTTAGGCATGATGCCGGGGTTTCTTCTTCGAGGTCCCCCCCGTCTGCTCTCGCTGCGACCACGCCTGGAGGATGGCCAGACGGGGGTCCGGCTCGTCCGTCGCGCAGGGGCAGGGTCCTTCGTTCCAGTCCTGCCCGCAGCGGGGGCAGAGCCCCTTGCAGGTCTCCCGACACTGAGGCTGCATGGGAAGCGCGAGGAGAATCTGTTCCCGGACCACGTGCGTCAGATCCAGCGCGTCTCCCTGAAAGAAGGCGACGTCGAGATCCCCGGCGGAGAGCTCCTGCTCCGCCGCTTTCCCCAACTCTTCCAGCGGGAGATACCGGAGTTGGAACAGCGCCCGGATCGGGGACCGGAAGGGTTTGAGACAACGGCTGCAGGTAAGCTGCACCACGGCGGTCGTCTCCCCCACCACCCAAAGGGTAGTGCCCACCGGGCGGATCTCCGCGGTCACATGTACCGGTCCTTCCACCTCCAGGGCCACCTCCGGGGGGTGGAGGGCTGCCTTCTTCTCCTGCGCCCCCGCAAGCTGCAGTTGGGCGGGGGAGAGATCCGAATCGACGCAGAGCCCCTCTGGAGGGATGTCGCGGATGAGCACCTGCATGGCGCCTCCCTCGTGTTGGGCCAACCCCGACCCGAAACGCTCAAATTCAGCAGTGCACGGCACGGAGTCTCGCGGACCCTACCCGCCGTTCCCTTCGCTACGCGAAATGGATCCCTTACTGCTCTCTTTTCGGATCGGGGCCAAAAGCATGGTGCATTATAATGGGCTCCCTCTACCTTGTCAAGCGGAATCCGGTAAGGCGGAGGAGCGGATTTTCTCAACGATTTCAAAGAGCAACCCGATTTTTTCTTTGACAACGCCGAGCGGGATAGGGTATGGTGGGCATATGCAGAGAGATCCGTGGGTGCTGGTGAGCGCTTGCCTGGCCGGCGTTCCCTGTCGATACGATGGGAGGGATGCCGTCACGGCGCGCGTGAGGGATCTGGCGCAACACGGTGAAGCCGTGCCCCTGTGTCCGGAGGTCCTTGGGGGGATGCCCACGCCGCGTCCCATCGCTGCGTGCGTCGGAGGGGATGGCGCAGCAGTCTGGCAGGGGGCGGCGCGGGTGCGCAGCAACGAGGGTGCGGATGTGACGGAGGCGTTCTGCGCCGGGGCCCGGGCCGTCTTGGCGGAGGCACGGCGCCTGGGGATCCGGCGCGCCATCCTCAAAGAGCGCAGCCCTTCCTGCGGCGTCCGGGAGGTCTGGGTCGATGGACGGGTCGTGGCAGGCATGGGGGTGACGGCGGCCTTGCTCAAGGCGGAAGGGATTAAGGTGATCTCGGAGGAAGCCTTCAGCAGTCAGCAATCAGCCGTCAGCTTTAAAGGCTGAAAGCTGATCGCTGAGAGCTGATGGCGAAAGAGCACGCATGATTCCCCTGAAAGACGAAAACCCGACGGAGCGTCCCCCTGTCGTGACGGTGGCGTTCATCGTCCTCAATGTCCTGGCCTTTCTCTACCAGATCTCCCTGGGGCCGGCCATGGGGCAGTTTGTGGCCGCCTATGGCGCCGTCCCCGTCCGGATCTTCGGGGATGCGGAGGGGGCGGTTGTGGGGGCGCCGGCGAGCGTGACGCTCCTGACCGCGATGTTCCTGCATGGCGGGTGGTTTCATTTGCTCGGCAACATGCTCTACCTCTGGATCTTCGGCAACAACATCGAGGATCAGTTGGGGCACCTCAAATTTGTGGTATTCTATGGGGCAAGCGGCGTCCTGGCGACGCTGAGTTACGCCCTGGTGGATATGGGGTCGCCGATTCCCATGATCGGGGCCAGCGGCGCCATCTCCGGCGTGCTGGGGGCCTATCTCTTGCTGTTTCCCCATGCCAAGGTGCTGACGCTCCTCCCCCTGGGGATCATGGTGCAGATTGTGCGGGTCCCAGCGTTCATCCTCATCGGGTTCTGGTTCTTCCTGCAGTTCCTGAACGGCTTCATGAGCCTCTTCGCGGTGGGAGGGGGCGGGGTGGCCTGGTTTGCGCATCTCGGGGGGTTTGTGGCGGGGTTGCTTCTGATCGGCCTGTTCCGACCGGCGAAGTGGAGGTCGCGGGCGTATGTGTCATGAGGTCGGTTGTCGGGTTTCCGGTCCGTCCGACAATCAGCGGCGACGGACAACCAAGGAGAGGAGAGGTCGATGATCGCCAATTGTCCGCAGTGTCGGGTGAAGCTGAAGGTGGACGACGCCAAGATCCCTTCCCAGGGGGGGAAGATCCGGTGCCCCCGCTGCCAGACGGTCTTCCGGGTGGAGCGGGTGACCCCGACGGCTCGGGGTGTCTCCCCGAGCCTTCAACCCGCCCCGATGGGCATCGGGGTGGCGCCTGCTCCCGCGGCGGAGAAGCCCGCCGTGCTGGTGGCGCACGACAGCGAAGAGATCCGCGCCCCTGTCCGGCGGATCCTTGAGCGCGGGGGCTATCGCGTCATCGAAGCGGCGGATGGGGTGGAAGCGATCATCCGGATGGAGAAAGAACGGCCCTTTGCCGCGCTCCTCGATGTCGGCCTCCCGAAAATCTACGGGTTTGAGGTCTGCGAGCGGATGAAATCGCCCCCGGGAATGTCGGGGACGTTTGTGATCCTCCTCGCCTCGATCTTCGACAAGACCCGCTACAAGCGGGCGCCGGAGTCGCTGTACGGGGCCGACGATTACATCGAGAAGCACCACCTGGAGGACGCGCTCCTGCCCAAGCTGGCGAATTTCCGGCAGAAGGTGCCCACGGTGCCCCAGAAGGAGATCGTCCGCGAGATGGCCGAGCAGCCCGTCGCCCCTCCGCTGACCGAGCAGGAGATGGCGACGCTGACGGAAGTGCTCAAGCGCGACGAGGTCCCGCCGCCGGTGGAGGAGGTTGACCGGGAGCAGGTGGAGAAGGCCAAGCGGTTTGCCCGGATCATCATCTCCGATATCGCCCTCTATAATCAGAAGCTGGTGGAGGAAGGGATCCGCCACGAGACCCTCCTGGATCTGCTCAGAAACGAGCTGCAAGAAGGCCGGAACCTCTATGAGACCCGCGTCGCGCCGGACATCCGCCGGCTGGGGGACTTTTTCCAACAGGCGATCGGAGACTTTGTCGAGAAGAAACGCCGGACGCTCGGTCTCCGCAGGACCCCCGAGAGACCGTTTTCCTTCTGTCAGGCTGGCCGTATCAACCCCGCCGGGGTGCTTCGCGCTATAGGCCCTTGAGGAGGATCGTTCGCGTTGGTGAGCAGGCTTGATCAAAATTATCTTGACAAACTACTTGAAGTCGTATATATAACATTTTGTGAATAAAAGATTCGGGGCGTAGCGCAGCCTGGTAGCGCACACGGTTCGGGACCGTGGGGTCGAAGGTTCAAATCCTTTCGCCCCGACCAGAGTGAATGCGGAATGCAGAATGCGGAATGCTCGCAAACGCAAACAACGCATATTCCACACTGCATTCCGCACGGGGTTAGGCTCTTGTGGTTAGGAGTGATCCTCGATGGGCGATGCCGCTTTTCCTCCTCCTCTTGGGAGGGGCCGTGGGGTGCAGCGGGGTCATCTCCCAGCCCGCGGGGGCCAGGACTTGGCTTGGGGAAGAAGAGGGTAGCGTCTCCCCGCTGCGGGGAGTCTTCCAGTGGCCGCTGGAGGGGACGATCCTCTCCCGCTTTGGTCCGCGGGGAGGGCGTCTCCATGAGGGGATTGATATCGGCGCCCTGGAAGGCACGCCTGTCCGGTCTGCGGCGGCGGGGCGGGTGCTCCTCGCCGGGGAACAGGGAACGCGGTTCGGGAAGGTCGTTATCTTGGGTCATGGGGGAGGCTGGAAGAGTCTTTACGCGCACGTTCGGGAGATCATGGTTCATGAGGGAGAGCGGGTTGCAGGGGGACAGGTCATTGCCACCGCGGGACAGACGGGGAACGCGACGACCCCCCATCTCCATTTCGAGATCCGGTGGTGGGAGCGGCCGCTCGATCCGTTGTTCTATCTGCCCCGGCCCGTTCTGCGATCCTCCACGGGCTACGGGGTGAAGGAGAACTGACCATGGCATCTCATCATCACGATGAAGATCTCGCCAAGCAGTTGATCTTGGAAGATCCCCGCGAGAAGACGGCGTCGGAGGAGGAGACGGGGGAGACTCGGCCGGAGGGCGCGGAGAAGGCGCCTTCGTCCGATCAGGATTGTCTCCGCTACTACCTGCGAGAGATCCGCAAACCCTCCCTGTTGACGGCCGACGAGGAAAAGGTCCTGGCCCGCCGGATCGCCCGGGGCGATGAGGGCGCCCGCCGGCAAATGATCGAGGCGAACCTCCGGCTGGTGGTGAGCATCGGCAAGCGGTACATGCGACAGGGCCTGCCGTTCTCCGACATCATCGAGGAAGGCAACCTGGGGCTCATGAAGGCCGTCGAGAAGTTCCGTCCCGAAAAGGGGTTCAAATTCAGCACCTATGCCTCGTGGTGGATCCGCCAATCCATCGAGCGCGCCATTGTCAATCAGGGGCGGACGATCCGCCTGCCGGTCCATATCGCGGAGACGCTCAACGCGTTTCTCCGGGTCGTGCGGAACCACCAGCAGAAACATGGGAAGGAACCCGCCATCGAGGAGATCGCCCGCGAGATGGGGATCTCGCTTCGCCGCACGCGCGCTCTCATGCAATACGTCCAGAAGGTCCATTCGCTCGACTCCCCGCTGGGGGATCACGATGAGAACACGCTCCGGGACGTCCTGGAAGACGCCTCGGGCCTCTCGCCGGCCGAGATTATCGAGGAGTCCCGGCGGCACGATCTCGTGATGGCGTGGTTGGAGCTGCTCCCCGAGAACGAGAAGCGGGTGCTCCATCTCCGCTACGGCATGGATGACGGAGAACCCAAGACCCTGGAGGTCATCGGGAAGGCGTTCGGGGTTACCCGCGAGCGGGTCCGCCAGATCGAATCCACCGCCCTCAAACGCCTCCGCTCGATCAGCCGGAGGCAGCGGGTCGACGCGAGGGGCCTGCTGTAAGAAAACAATAGTCAATAAGTCAATGAGTCAATGGACCTGAAGGCGAGAATCCGCGACATCCCCGATTTTCCGAGAAAAGGGGTCCTCTTTCGCGACATCACGACGTTGTTGAAGGATAGAGAGGCCTTCCAGCGGGTCATCGATCGGCTGGGGACCTTCTATCGGGGAGAGGGGATAGAGAAGGTGGTAGGGATTGAATCTCGCGGGTTCATTTTCGGTGCCCCCCTGGCGTACGTCCTGGAGGCCGGGTTCGTGCCGATCCGGAAGCCGGGAAAGCTCCCCAGCGACGTGTACGAAGCCCGTTACGAGTTGGAGTATGGCTCCGACACGCTGGCCGTCCACCAGGACGCCATCGCGCCGGGCGAGCGGGTGCTGATTGTGGACGACTTGTTGGCCACGGGCGGCACCATCTCGGCCGCCGTGGATCTCGTCCGGCAAATGGGCGGCGCCATCGTTGGCGTCTCCTTCCTCATCGAGCTGACCGCGCTCAAAGGCCGCGCCAAGCTGGACGGCCACCACGTCCTCTCGCTAATCAGTTACTGAAGATAGCCCCCCGTTCCCCCCTTTGACCAAGGGGGGCGGAGGGGGGATTTTTTGATAGGGTGCCGGAGCGTGGCGCGGGTTACCCGCAAGCCAGCGCGCGAAGCGCCTCCTGCTGTGTCTTGACGGCCAATCTCCCGCGTTCGATGAGCGATCGTCCCTGGCGGAGGTCCCAGAGCCGGATCCCGGAGACATCCACCCGGATTGAAAGGTCCGCCTCTTGTGTCTCTTCCAGGGCGTGCCGCCGCGCGACCTGGACGCCCAGCCGCGCGGCGATCGTGAGCAGGCGCGTGGGCAAGGTAATCGGGGGCGCCTGGAAGTTCACATCGACGGCCACAACCGTCTAGCCTGGGGCGAGCGCCCGGGCCGCGCGGACCGGCACAAGGCTGTAAATACCCCCGTCCACATAGTAGCGTCCGCCGATCTTCGTCGGGGTCAGAAGTACCGGCATGGAACAACTGGCCTGAACGGCAAGGGCCACGGAGCCCTCCCGGAGGGCGACGGTTTCTCCCGTTTCGATGTCCACTGCGACTGCCACAAATGGGATCCGGAGACCGGCGAACGTGAGGTCTCCCAGCAAGCGGGACATCATCCTGCCGATCCGGGCGCTGCTGAAGAGTCCGCCGCCATGGAAGGCCGGGCGGAGGAAGTGGCGCTTGCGGAACCGGAGGGCGGCTTCCATCATCACTTCCAGGGGGTGGTTGCCTGCGGCATAGAGGGCCCCTATCAGCGCCCCTCCGCTCGTTCCGGCGATGGCACCGACGGGGATACCCGCCTCTTGCAGCCCGGAGAAGACTCCCAGGTGGGCCAGCGTGCGGGCTGCGCCTCCGCTGAGGGCCAGAGCCACAGCGCCGGGTGGTCTGCGGGGTTCGTCCGGCATCGGTCGCTATTGTATGGATGTCCACGAGTCGGTGTCAAAACAAAAGATGCATCCAAAATTGGGTAGCGCTGTTCTTCAAGTCTTAGCGGCGGGTCCTGTCGCTGCCCACCTCCCCGTGCGGAATCGGCTCCCGGGGCGGGTGGGGGCGACTGGGGGCCCCCCGCCCGCGCGGACGGGCCGCCGGAGCACGGCGGGGGATGGCGCCGACAAGACCCGCCCCGGGGCCTGCTGGCGGC
>JACRHK010000184.1 GCA_016217625.1 Nitrospirota bacterium | reverse complement strand
CGGCGGATTTGAACCTTTATCCAGCAGCTCAACGGCTCGCCGGCGGCGCTGTTCAAGCTGTGCTGGGGTCCCATGGGGTCTCATGGAACCAGTTTAGCATATTCCTATTACTTATGCAAATATCAATAGGTACCAGAGAATGTGACTGAAAGGTTCTCGTAAGAAAATTGCAAGTGTCGAAAGCAAAAAGAACAATGGGCTAAATGGACTGATGTAGCTTCCACCAGTCTGAGCGACAATTATTGTTACGCAAAGGATGTTTAAGGTATATACCCACCATATAGCAGACGACCAACCTATCCCTTGATATTCCAAAACGCCGAAAAGTGGCTTCCAGGCATTTGAGAAAGCATCTGATAGGCCCAAAAATGCTAATGTCAACACTGCGAAAAAACTGATTGTCCATCCGAGACCACTATGCTCGCGTGTCCATTGTGAATATTCGAAAGAGTACGAACGAACCCGAATCACCCAAGCACCCACGAGCATGATTGCCACAACAAATACCTGAGCAAGCAATGCGCCGGATATAATTTGTGCTGGTGTTACACCGGGAGATGACATGGCTTGCCTTGATAAATGTGGGTAGATGCGAGAGTCTTAGGGGTCATAGTCGCGGCAATAAGCAGATAGAGCCCTCCAAAGTTGATAGAGAGACTAGGATTCGATGTTCTCCTGCGTCCATAGGAACACATTCAGGTGACCGCCACGTAGTCTAATGAAACTCTAGAACAGACCCAAGCTGAGAAAGGATATTCTTTTCCTTTTGACGGCCTTCTTTGCCCTCCGGATTCCCTCAACGTCCATATCGCGCCTTCTTTTCCTTCACGAGAAACCCGATCCTGCGGCGTTTGGTTTCGGGCGGAGCCATGAGCCGGTGAATAGCGTCGAATACGACCTTGAACTGGGCATCGTATTTCTTTTCAAGATCATCAAGTTTTATTGCTAAATTTTTATGCTGCGTTATGATTTCCCGAAGTTTTGCAAAGGTCCTCATGATGTTGATGTTGACCTGAACGGCCCTGGGGCTGCTCAGGACACTGGAGAGCATAGCCACACCATGTTCAGTAAAGACCATCACATTCTTTGAGAACTTTAGCGTGTCAGCTTTGGCATGCCCGGAGGATATCACAAATTGTGATATCCCCATGATCTCTTCCCGGGTCAGGGAAAACATAAAATCCGGAGGGAACCGTTCAAGATTCCTGCGAACCGCCTGGTTGAGAACCCGTGTTTCGACTTCATATAATCGCGCAAGGTCGCGATCAAGCATAACTTTATGACCGCGGATCAGGTAAACCCCGTTAGAAAAACGGGCGCTTCTCGCAGAGTCGAGTCTTCGACACGATTGGCTGATGAGAGCCTTCAACTCCCATCAGCAATCTTATAAACACCGCCGGCAGGAGTCGGCGGTCTTTTCTAACGGGGTAAATCTTGCGTTCAATCATCTCCATTGGCACAAGCCCTTTCATCGATATCCCCTTCCTTTTGGGTTGTACAGATGAAACCGCGAGAATGGGGCGTGGCCGGTAGGCAGAAAGCCTCCGGTCCGAAGGAAAAACAGCCGACGAGGTGAGTTCAGGCGCATGGGGAGGGCCTCCTCGTTTGCTGTACTTTACAGCCGGTACGTCGGGTTTGTCAAGCGGGGATTAATAAAGTAGTTGAGTAAGAGGAGGATGAAGGTAGGGTAGTGACTCCTGGCCTCTGACTTCGCCCCGATGTCTTCGGGGCGGCTACGCCTCCTACGCCAGCCGTTTCTGCTGGAGACACCCGTAGGCGCCGGCCATCATCTCCTTGAGCTTCATGTCGTGGGCCGAGGCCCCCATGGCGAGCCCCAGGAGCTGGGTGACGAAGACCACAGGCAGGCGCGCCTCCTCCCCGTGCTTCTGGATGATCTTGGCCTGGTTGGTGTCGAGCCCCCCCGCGCATTTGGGGCAGATGAGCGCAATCATGTCCGCCCCCGCCCGCTTGGCCCGGGAGAGGGTCTCGTAGTCCAGCCGGAAGGCGACCTCTTCATCCTGCAACAGGTTCTTCCCCCCGCAGCAGGAGACCTCATTGCCGTACGTGACCATCGTGCAGCCGACCGTCTCTAGCACCCGGTGCATGAAGAAGGGCCGCTCGGCGTTGTCGAGCTTCGGGTTCCGGTCCGTCCCCGTAAACTGCGAGGGGCGGCTGTAGAGGCACCCGTAGTAGGCCCCCACCTTGAGCCCCTGCAGGGGCCGCTTCGTCATCCCCCGGAACGTCTCCAGGGGAAACTCGTTGAAGAGGTATTCTAAGAAATGCCGCGGCGCCACCCCGCCCCGATAGGTGGGTTCCCCCGCCTCCGAGAGCATCTGGTTCACCCGTTCCAGGCGGTCGGGGTGCTGGGCGATGAGGGACTGCGCCCGGCTGAGCTCATGATACCCGATGCTGCAGGGGATGACGACCTCCGTGTGCCCCAGCTCCTGGGCCAGCATCAGGTTCCGCACGGGGAAGAGGAGCCCCACGTCCCCCAGGGACTTCATCTCCCCGCCGCCGCAGCAGTTGTAGTTCTTCAATTCGTCCAGTTCTATTCCTAACGCACGGGCCACCCACTCGGTGGAGTCGTTGTAGGCGATCTCGATCGTCTTGACCGAACAGCCCGGATAATAGGCGACCCTGCGGTTTGTGCTAATCATGCTTTCTTCCTCCGTTCAAACGGAATATGTCAATACGAAAATAAGCCAATGCGTCAATAAGTGAAGCTCCCCGCCCAAAGGGCGGAGCTTCAAAAACCAACAATCTCCCCTCCCTTGACGGGAGGGGACTAAGGGGAGGGTGCATAGAACACGATCTTGTCACCCCCACCCAACCCTCCCCCATCAAGGGGGAGGGAATGAATGAAGGATGTCATTCATCCCCGACCAAAGGTCTGGGCATTCTGGCATGTTTTCATCAATAAGCCAAAATCGGTTGGTATCGCCCTGGAACCCCATTGACCCATTGACTCATTGACCTATTGACTGATCTTCTCTACGAATGATCGATCCGCGCCTGCAGGACCTTCCTGACGCGGTCCCAGCCGGACGGCTTCCCCAGCGCCAGGATCTTGGCCATGCGCGGAGAGAGGATCATCTTCATGGCCGTCTTGATCTCCATCAGGCTGAGGAGGTCCATGAACCGCCCGGTCTTCAGCTTGGACGTCACATAGAGCTGGGGAAAATTCAGCCGCCCGTTCGCCAGGATCTGGTCGTGATAGGCGTCGTTGATCGTGTTCTGGTTCGACGAGGATTTCTCGGGGAACCGCTTGCGGACCAGCGTGCCCAGGGCCTCCATGATCTCCGCGGGATTGATCTGCCGGGGGCAGAGCTGGCTGCACTTGTAGCACCCGACGCACCGCCAGGCCGCGTGGGCCACCTTCAGGAAGTTGTCGACGTCGTTGGTCTGGACCAGGTGAATGTATTGCCGCGGGTTGAACTCTGGCACCAAGGGCGTCACGGTGCAGATCCCGGTGCACGTCCCGCACTGGAAGCAGCGCTGGATGTTCTCCGAGATTGGCGTGCTCATGAGCTCGCGGAACATGTCGCGCGCCGTGCTCTGTGGTGTCGCCATCGCGGTTACCTCTCAAATGCAGAATGTAGAATGCAGAATGCAGAATGAAAATCGCAACACCAGACCATTTTTCGCTTCTCCTTTAACATTCCGCATTTTGCATTCCGAATTCGACAATCCTCGTCAGAAACTCTTGAACGGGTTCGGCCCGAACGGTTTAATCGTCTCCATGAACTCCGCAATCACCTGGGGAATCCGGTGGGCGTCGGTGATCCCGATCTCCTCCGCCTTGACCCGCTCCGGCTCCAGGGCCAGGCGCCCTAATGTCTCCGCAATCTTCGTCATCCGGACCCCGGCCAGCTCGCTCCCCTTGATGAAATGGCATTGGTAGTCATCGCCGTGGCGGCACCCCATGAGCATCACGCCGTCGAACCCCTTGGAGAGGGCGTCGCTCACCCAGACCAGGTTCACCGAGCCCAGGCACCGGACGGGAATCACGCGGACGTAGGGGTTGTAGTTCAGGCGCCACAGGCCGGCCATATCGAGGGCGGGATAGGCGTCGTTCTCACAGGCCAGGATGAGGACGCGGGGCTTTTCCTCGTCTTCCTCCGGCACCTCCACGGCCTTGATCATGGAGCCCACCAAGTCCACCGAGTAGTTCTTGAAGGAGATGATCCGGACGGGGCAAGCCCCCATGCAGGTGCCGCACCGCCGGCAGCGCGTGGCGTTGAGGATCGGGTTGCTCTTTTCATCCTCGTTGATGGCCCCGAAGGGACACTCCTCCGTGCACCGCTTGCACTGGGTGCACGACTCCATCGCGAACTGCGGGTACGACAGGTCCCCGGAACGGGGATGGACCGACGCCCCCCGAACCGTCATTTCCACACACTGAATCGCTTTCAATGCAGCGCCCCGCGCATCCTCCATGCTGAGCGCTCCCCCCATCGGCCGCCGGACGGGGCCTGCCGTGTAGATGCCGGTCCGCCGCGTCTCGTAGGGGAAACAGATGTAATGCGAGTCGGCAAAACCGTACTTGAGGGCCGGCAGGTCTGGCCCCTGCCGGTACTGGAGGTTCAGGATCGATGCCTCGTCGCCGCCCGGCGTCTCCGACAGCGTCGTGGGCACCATCCCTACGGCCAGGACGACCAGATCCAGGTTCTCTATCCTGACCGGGTCGTTCACGGAGGCGTCCTTGATCTCCAGGGTCACGCTCCCGTCGCCCTGAGGATGCACGGCGCCCACGTTTCCCTTGATGAACGCCACCCCCTCGTTCTGGGTCCGGCGGTAGAAGTCCTCCGCCTGGCCCGGCGTCCTGATCTCCTGATACAGCACATAGACGTCGGCGTCGGGATACCGCTCCTTCACATAGAGCGCCTGCTTCATCGAGACGGCGCAGCAGACGGAGGAGCAATAGGGAAGGTGGTCCTCGTCCCGCGAACCGGCGCACTGGATGAAGAGGACCCGCCGCAGGGGCCGCCCGTCCGAGGGGCGCTGCAGCCGGCCGGCCTTGGCCAGGTCTTCCATCTGGACGCTGGAAATGACGTTCGGGGAGGCGCCATACCCCAGGTGCGTGAGCTTGGCGGCATCGTACGGCTTCCATCCCGTGGCCAGGACGATGGCCCCCACCCGCTCCTGAATCGTCGAGCCGTTCCGGGCGATCTCCACGTCGAAGAGACAAGGGCCGCCCGAGGTCTTCTTCACCTCCGCACAGGTGTAGACCTTGATCTTCGGATGAGACGTCACGGCCCCGATCATCCCTTCCAGGCCCGGAGGCTCGGGGTCGCGGTAAGGGGCGCGCGAGGGGAGCCGACGGTGGAGCTTGGCCGTGAAACCGCCCAGGGCGGCCTGCTTCTCTACAAGGACCACGGGATAGCCCGCCTCCGCCGTCTCGAGGGCCGCCGTCAGACCGCTCACACCGCCCCCCACGACCAGGACGGTCTTGGAGAACTCGGGGTTCGTGTACGGCTCCGGCGGCGCCAGCTTCCGGATCTTCGCCCATCCCATCCGGAGATAGTCCGCGGCCATGGCCTGCGTGTCCTCGTGCTGAGGGGGCTGGCTCCAGACCACCTGCTCACGCAGGTTGACCCGCTCGACCAGGGTATCGGGGCCGAAGTCAAAGACGTCGTAGTTGACCCGCGGCGAGCAGGCGGCAATGAGCGCCGCGTTGACCCCTTCCTGGGCAAGGTCTTGCTGAATCACCGCCACGCCCTCGGGACTGCAGAAGGCCCCGTGCGTCCGGCACAGAGGGGCTTTGCTCTCCTGCACGGCCACCGACTCGAGCTGGGCCGTGTCCAGGGCTTCGCCGATGCCGCAGCCCGCGCAGAGATAGACACCCGTTTTTCTCTCCATCACACGCTCCTCCCTGTCCGTCCGGCAGGCGGGCTCACGACGGTCTGGATCGCCCTGAGCGCGGCGGCCGTGCTCTGGAGCGCCGACGTGGAAACGTCCACAGGCTCCTTCGCGCACCCGGAGGCGAAGATCCCGTCCGCGCCGGTTCCCGGAACGACGAACCCGTACGAGTCGTACTCCGGGCCTGCCCCGCCTGAGGCGGGCTGGAAGGGGATCTTGGCGTCCGCCGTGTTGGGCACCATCCCCGTGGCCAGGACGACCAGGTCCGCCCGATGCCTGTAGAGCTGGCAGGTCATCGTGTTCTCGCCGATGAGGATAGGGTCGCGCGACTCCGGGTCTTCCTCGATGCGGGCGACCTTCGATTTGATGAACGTGACGCCGGGGTCCTTCCGGACCTTGGCGTAGAAGTCGTCATACCGGCCGTCGGCCCGGATGTCGATGTAGAAGATCGCGACCTCCGCGTCGGGGTACCGCTCCCGCACGTAGCAGGCCTGCTTGAGCGAGGCCATGCAGCAGATCCCGGAGCAGTAGGCCAGGTGGTTCTCGTCCCGGGATCCGGCGCACTGCACGAACGCCACCCGCTTGGCCTCCCGGCCGTCCGAAGGCCGCAGGAGCTTCCCCCGCGTGGGGCCGTTCTCGGCCGCCAGCCGCTCCATCATCACGTTGTTGATGACGTTGGGATGCAGGCCGAAGCCGAAGGCGGTGAGCCGCTCCGAGGGATAGGGTTTCCACCCCGTGGCCCAGATGACCGCCCCCACCTGGAGGGTGAAGGTCTGGGGCCGCATCGCTAGGTCGATGGCGCCGTAGGGGCAGGAGGCCTGGATCCGCTGGGCCTCCTCGGTGCCGATGACGGAGGGGTCCACGACATACCGCATGGGGAAGGCCAGCTCGTGCGGCAGATAGGCCGCCTTGATCCGGCCCATCCCGTAGTCGAAGGGGTTGGGGATCTCGGTGGTCGCCGCTTCGGAGCACTTGCCGCAGCAGG
>JACRHK010000182.1 GCA_016217625.1 Nitrospirota bacterium | reverse complement strand
GTCAATAAGTCAATGGGGCATGCGATTTGCCGTGTCATCGATACGTGATTGATTATTGACGAGCGATCAAACGACCACAGGAGGCATTGTGCAGATGGCGGTAGGGACAGAAGCGGTGAAGGTGCTCCGGGAGAAGACCGGGGCGGGAATCATGGATTGCAAGAAGGCGCTGGCGGAGGTCGGGGGGGATCTCGAAAAGGCGATCGATCTGCTCCGGCAGAAAGGCCTCGCCACCGCGGCGCGGAAGGCGGCGCGCGCGACGAACGAGGGACTGATCGGATCCTATATCCATGCGGGGGGGAAGATCGGCGTGCTGGTTGAGGTCTCCTGCGAGACCGATTTTGTGGCCAGGACGGACGAGTTCAAGGTCTTGGTCAAAGACCTGTCCATCCATGTGGCCGCCGCCAACCCCCTCTACCTGCGCCGGGAGGAGGTGCCCCCTTCCCTCATCGAGAAGGAGAGGGAGATCTACCGCGCCCAGGCCCAGGAGTCCGGCAAGCCGGAGAAGGTCTGGGAAAAGATCGTCGACGGGAAGCTGGAAAAGTTCTATGAAGACGTCTGCCTCCTGGAGCAGGTCTTCGTCAGGGATGAGGAAGGGAAGCTCCGGGTGCAGACTCTCATCACCCAGGCGGTGGCCCGGCTGGGGGAGAACATCGCGATTCGGCGATTTGTTCGGTACCAACTCGGGGGATAGGGGCGCGCTGCACGCTTCGCGCGATGCGCCTCGCGCTTTGAAATCCAAAGTTTTGAGCGCGGGGCGCGAAGCCCGTGGCGCGTAGCGTGATGCGTGTCATCGTGCTGAGCCTTGGGGAGCGCGAGCAGTGAAACCGCTGGCTTACCATCGTGTCATGCTGAAGCTGAGTGGCGAGGCGCTCATGGGGGATCAGGGCTACGGCATTGATCCCAAGGTCGTCGATACGATCGCCGGGGAGATCCGGGAGGCCTTCACGCTCGGCGCGGAGATCGCCGTCGTCATCGGGGGCGGCAACATCTTCCGCGGCCTGGCCGCCAGCGCCTCCGGGATGGAGCGCGCCTCGGCGGACTACATGGGGATGCTGGCCACGGTGCTGAACGCCCTGGCCCTCCAGAACGCGCTGGAGCGGCACGGGGTGCTGACCCGCATCCAGTCCGCCATCGAGATGCGCGATCTGGCCGAACCGTATATCCGCCGGCGCGCGATCCGCCACTTGGAGAAAAAGCGGGTCGTGATCTTCGCCGCCGGGACCGGCAACCCCTACTTCACCACCGACACGGCGGCGGCCCTGCGGGCCATGGAGATCGGCGCCGAGGTGATCCTCAAGGCCACCAAGGTCGACGGGGTCTATGACGACGACCCGATGATCAACCCCAAGGCCAAGCGGTACGAAGCGCTCACCTACCTGGAGGTCCTGCAGCAGGGGCTCCGGGTGATGGACGCGACGGCCATCTCCCTCTGCATGGACAACAACCTGCCCATCATCGTCTTCAATCTGACGCAACGGGGCAATATCCTCAGAGTGCTGAAGGGGGAGCGAATCGGGACAATGGTGCGGGGCAAGGCATGATCAGGGACGTCATCAAGCGGGCGCAGGAGCGGATGGACGCCGCGATCCAGGTCCTCATGCGGGAGTTTGCCGGGTTGCGCTCCGGCCGGGCTTCCCTGGCGCTCCTGGACGGCATCCGCGTGGAATACTACGGAAGCCAGATGCCGCTCAATCAGGTGGCCACGCTCTCCGTGCCCGAAGCCCGGCTCATCATCATCCAGCCGTGGGACCCGAAGCTGATCGGCGAGATCGAGAAGGCGATCCTTCGGTCCGACCTCGGGTTGACCCCGGCCAACGACGGCAAGGTCATCCGGTTGCCCATCCCGACGCTGACGGAGGACCGGCGGAAGCAGATCGCGAAGCACGCGCGGAAGCTGGCGGAGGACGCCCGGGTGGCCGTCCGCAACGTGCGCCGCGACGGCAACGAAGAGCTCAAGCGTCTGGAGAAGGAGTCGCATCTGTCCGAGGACGATGTCCGCAAGGCGACCCAGGAGCTCCAGAAGGTCACGGATGACCACACCAAGAAGATCGACGACCTGTTGAGCCACAAAGAAGCGGAGATCATGGAGGTGTAGTTTGAAGGGGAATTCCACCGGTCGGCCGGAGCGCAAAGACGCCCTCATTAAGAAGCTCGCGCAGGAGAACCGGCTCCTCAAAGGCCTGCTCGAACTCTCCAAGGCGGCCCACTCCACGCTCAACAGCCAGGAGATCCTCACGCTGGCCCTCCATCAGATCGCGGAGACGGTCCAGGTGCACCGCTGCTCCGTCCTCAAGCTGGGGAAGGGGAAGGACGTCGGGTATGTCATCGCCACCCACGAGGACCCGGCGATCCACAACCTCCGCATTGACCTGCGAAAGTACCCCGAGATCCTCAAGGCGGTGGACACCAACCAGGCCGTCGTCGTGCAAGACACTTCCCACGATCCGCTGATGGCCGGTGTCCGGGATGCCCTCGCTCCGACCCGCATTCGCTCCATCATCGTGGTGCCGGTGATCCTGCGGGGACTGGTCATCGGCGCGATCCTGCTCAAGAGCGTCCGGACCCAGAAGACCTTCACGCGATCGGAGCTGGGGTTCCTCCAGGTCGCCGCCGGGATCCTGGCCGGCGCCCTCTACAACGCCCTCGTGCACGAGACCATCCAGCGGGAGAACTCCCAACTGGAGACGCTGGCGATCACCGACGGCCTCACCGAGATCTATAACCACCGCTACTTCTACATCCGCCTGGACGAGGAGTTCAACCGGGCCTCCCGCTACCACCAGCCGCTCTCCTGCATGATGGTGGACATCGACGGCTTCAAGACGGTGAACGACCTGTTAGGCCACCGCCGGGGGGACGAGATCCTGAAAAAGCTGGCGGCGCTCATGCGGTCGACCATCCGGAAGACCGATCTCCTCGCGCGGTACGGCGGGGAGGAGTTCGCGATCATCCTGCCCCAGACGGACGAGAAGGGAGCCCTCCTGCAGGCCGAGCGGATCCGCATGGCGATCAAGCGGGCGAAGTTCGCCGGTCTGGGGAAAAAAGTCTCCCTGACGCTCAGCCTGGGGGTGGCCACGTATCCGAAGCACGCGCAGCGATCGCCCGACGAGCTGGTGACCAAGGCCGATCGCGCCCTCTACGAGGCGAAGCGGCGGGGGACGGATCAGGTGGCCAGCTTCTCCGCCTTCCGCAAGAAAGGGGACGATGGGCGTCTGTACGGTTAGGGTGCCCGCCACCACGGCCAACCTGGGTCCGGGGTTCGATACGTTGGGCCTGGCGCTACGACTGCACAACCAGGTGACCCTGGAGGAGATCCCGGAAGGTTTCGAGATCGAGATAGAGGGGGAGGGGAAGGCTATCCTCGAGCGCCAACCGGGGGAGCGGCTGGTCTCCGCGGCGGCGCGGGAGACGTTCAAGGTCCTGGGTTACCAGCCCCGGGGGTTGCGCTTCCGCCTGCGCAACCGGATCCCCATCGGCCGGGGGCTGGGGAGCAGCGCGGCCGACATCATCGGCGGTGTGGTGGCGGCCTTTTGCCTGGCGGGGCGTCCGCTCGATCGGGATCTCGCGCTGCAGGTCGCCGGGCGATTCGAGCGCCACCCGGATAACATCACCCCCGCCCTGCTGGGCGGGTTCACCGTGGCCGGGCTGGATGGGGAGCGGGTCCTCTACCAGCGCTTCGCCGTCGATCCCTCCCTGAAGGCGGTGGTCCTCGTCCCCGACGCGGAGATCTCGACCTATCGCTCGCGGAAGGTGCTCCCGGAGGCGGTCCCCTTCTTCGATGCGGTCTTTAACCTGAACCGCACGGCTTTGTTGGTATCGGCCCTCGTGGCCGGGAACTTCGCGCTCCTGAGGGAGGCGACGCGCGACCGGCTGCATCAGCCCTACCGCGAAACGCTCCTGCCCGGGATGCAGGAGACCATCGAGGCGGGGTTCAAAGCCGGCGCGCTGGGATGCTTCCTGAGCGGCTCCGGCTCCTGCCTGCTGGCCCTGGTGATCGAAGGGGCGGAGCAGGTGGGCGCCCGCATGCGGGAGGTCTGGCGGGCCCGGAACGGCTCCGCGTCCCGCGTGGAGGTGCTGGAGATAGACAACGAGGGGGCGAAGGTGGTGGAGGGTGTTGTCGCAGCCGGGTTGCCCCTCGCAGGGGAGACTGTCGATGTCGATAAAGTCGAAACAATGGTGCCGCGGCGAACGCCGGGGAATTCATTCCCCGGTGGGCCTGACGTTT
>JACRHK010000186.1 GCA_016217625.1 Nitrospirota bacterium | reverse complement strand
CCTTGACGCTCATGAGTAGCCTGTCCTCTCTGCCCATCCTGCCCTCCTATAGGGAGCAGGTAGTCTATCAGTAAAGAGGACATTTCTACTTTGGCAGAACCGGACATTATCACTTTGGGATTACACAGTTTCTGCGCCCTTAGACTTGACATTCCCCCGGCGGGAGGGGACAGAATCGCCCTCTCCTCGCGGGAGGAGAGTTTAGCGTAGGGCGGGGCACCGTCCCCGCCTAACCGTAGAGCGGCCCTCCCTGGAGAAGTGATCGCAGGAGGATAGAGGCTAGAGGCAATTGCCTCCAGCCTCAAACCTCCAACCTCTAGCCTCTAAGGGTGGCCTGCCCTACGGGAATCAGGGCCTCATGAGGCGTTAGATCGAAGAGGTGCCGTGGGGCGGCCCTCCGCCTCAGGCGGAGTGGCCGGCCGACACAGCGCGAGAGTTCATCCCCCTCTAAAACCCCTTCCCCCTCGACGGCTTGCCCCGATCCCACTTGTTCCGATCCTATCGGAATCGGGAGAGAGGGCCGGGGCTGCGGGGAGAGCCCGGAACGGTCCCCTTGCCAGACTTGACAACCCCCGGCGGGTCTGGTATCTCCTTGTGATGTGACAGCGGCCTATCGCCCAGCGGGGTGTTGCGCTTCACAGGCGAGGGTGGCATACTATATCTTATGAATATGACCGTACTCCGCGTCAGGCACCAGGCCCTGTGAATCGATGCCGGAGAGACATCGTCGGGAAGGTGAGGAGAAACCATGTCGAAGATGGACGAACTGAAAACGGAGATCGAGAGACTTCCCCGGGAAGAATTCAGTGAACTCGTCCGGTGGCTGTCGGAAAAGGATTGGGAACGGTGGGACAAGGAGATCCAAGCTGACTCTGAGGCCGGGAAGCTGGATTTCTTGGTGCGCGAGGCGTTTAATGAGAAAACGATGGGAACGCTCAAGAACCTGTGAACCATCGCACAACAGCCCGATTGTGGGCTTGCTATGCGCGCCTGCCGGAAACCGTCCAGAGAGCGGCACGACGTAACTTCGACCTCTTGAAAGATAATCCCGCACACCCTTCGCTGCACTTCAAGAAGATAGGCAAGCTCTGGTCCGTGAGGGTTGGGCCTCATCACCTGGCGCTGGGGGGAGGATGTGGAGGGGGTGAGGGAGGGGGGAAGTATTTTGGGTTGTTGATACCCCTTGCGGCGAGGAGCTTCATTTGGCATTTTTCATTTTGCATTGTGTAATGGATTCCCTTGTGGGGTCGGTGAATATCTGGTATAGTTACTTTTAATGGGTGAGATCGTCGATCTGCACGCCAGAGAGATCCTCGATTCCCGAGGGAACCCGACCGTCGAGGTCGAGGTGACGCTCGAATCGGGCGTGGTGGGGCGCGCCGCTGTCCCCTCCGGCGCTTCGACGGGGGAGCGGGAGGCCATGGAGCTCCGGGACGGGGATCCCGCCCGTTATCTGGGCAAAGGGGTAACCCTTGCGGTCCTGCATGTCTGCGATGAGATTAGCCAGCAGATTGTCGGCCTGGAAGCCACTGAACAGGTCCTCATCGACCGGACGCTAATCGAGCTGGACAGGACGCCGAACAAGTCCCGCCTCGGCGCCAACGCCCTGTTGGGGGTGTCGCTCGCCGTGGCCAAGGCGGCTGCCGAGGACGCGGGGCTTCCCCTCTACCACTACCTGGGCGGCCCGAACGCCACGATCCTCCCCGTGCCGCTCATGAACCTCCTCAACGGGGGCGCCCACGCCGACAATAACCTCGATATCCAGGAGTTCATGATCCTCCCCGCCGGCGCTCCCACGTTCCGGGAAGCCCTCCGGATGGGGGCGGAGATCTTCCACGCCTTGAAGCAGGTCCTCAGGAAGAAGGGGTATTCCACGTCTGTGGGCGACGAGGGGGGATTCGCTCCGAACCTCGACTCGAACGAGGAAGCGCTTAGGCTGCTCGTGGAGGCAATCGCCGCGGCCGGATATCACCCCGGAGAGGAAGTCTACCTGGCGCTTGACGTGGCGGCCAACGAGCTGTATCTAGAGGGGGGATACCGGATGGGCGGGAGAACCTATACCTCTGCGGACATGACGACCCTCCTGGCCGATTGGCGGCAGCGGTATCCCATCCTCTCCGTCGAGGACCCCCTGGCGGAAGGGGATTGGGCCGGCTGGGAGGCCTTCACGGCGGCCCTGGGGAGCCGGATCCAGATCGTGGGCGATGACCTCTTCGTCACAAACCCCGCGATTTTGCAAGAAGGGATCATCCGCAGGGCGGCAAACGCCATCCTCATTAAACCGAACCAGATCGGCACGCTGACCGAGACGCTGGATGCGGTGGAGATCGCCAAGCGCGCCGGATACCGGACGATCCTCTCCCACCGCTCGGGCGAGACGGAGGATACGACTATCGCCGACCTGGCCGTGGCCGTCGGGGCGGGGCAGATCAAGACCGGCTCGCTGTCCCGCACGGACCGCGTGGCCAAATACAACCAGCTCCTCCGGATCGAAGAGACGCTGGGAGAGACGGCGCACTACCCGGGTAAGACGATCTACGCCCCTTATCTCTGAGGACGATGGCGAAACGGAACCTCACGCGTCAGGAGCGGGAGCAGCGCAGGAGGCGTTTCCGCGTCCTGCTGCAACTGGCCGGTCTCCTGGTGGGGAGCTATCTCCTCCTCTCTCTCCTGTTCGGCAACCTAGGTCTCCTCCGATACTACAAGATGCACCAACTTTACTACCAGACGCAGCAAGAGGTGGAGGCGCTCGAGCGGGAGCATGCCCGGCTCCGGCAGGAGGTGGAAGATCTCAAGACGGACCCCCAGACGATCGAGCGGATCGCCAGAGAGCGCCTGGGGATGGCCAGGGAAGGGGAGATCGTGTTCCAATTTCCGCACAGGGTTCAAGGGGTCAAGGGTTCGGGTGGTCAAGCAACCGTAACGCGTGACCGTGACCCGTGACCGTGACAAGCCCCCGACACGAACCCCCGCTTCCCCAGCCGCAACCCAGTGCTCAATGAGCGCCGAACCCCTTTACCTCGCCTTCCTTTGGCACATGCACCAGCCGCTGTACAAAGACCTCCGGACGGGGGCCTATACCCTGCCGTGGGTTCGCCTCCACGGGACGAAAGATTACTTTGACATGGCGGCTGTCCTTGAAGGGTTTCCGGAACTCCGTCAGACGTTCAACCTCGTCCCCTCGCTTCTCGACCAGATTGAGGACTGCGCCGCGGGTGCGATCGATCCGTTTCTCGAGCTGACGCTGCGCTCCGCCGCGGATCTCACCACAGAAGAGAAGCTGTTCCTCATCGAGCATTTCTTCATGGCCCATCCGGAGACGATGATCCTAGTGCACCCCCGCTACCGCGAACTCCTCCATAAGCGGGGGGACCTCTACGGGCCGGAAGAAGTCCGCCAGGCAGTCCGGTATTTCTCAATAGCCGACTACCGCGACCTCCAGGTCTGGTTCAACCTCGCCTGGTTCGACCCCCTGTTTCAAGAGCAGGACCCTCTCATCCGGGAACTGATCGGGAAGGGGAGGGGGTTCACGGAAGAGGAGAAGGCGCTCCTCGCCGTCAAACAGCGGGAGGTATTGGCCGGGATCGTCCCTCTCTACCGGCGCTTGCAGGAGCAGGGACAGATTGAGTTGACGACATCGCCCTATTACCACCCGATCCTGCCGCTGCTGTGCGATACGGAAGTGGCGCGGGTCAGCCTCCCGTCCGTCCCGCTTCCCAGCCGATTCCGTCATCCCGAGGACGCGGAAGCCCAGATCCGGAGAGCCGTGGATTCGCACACCAGGCGTTTCGGCCGGCCT
>JACRHK010000185.1 GCA_016217625.1 Nitrospirota bacterium | reverse complement strand
GAAAGAGGGGGGGTATTCCAGCCGGTAGGTTCGATAATAACCCTTTAAAAACAATAGGTTATAACTTATTATTTTTCTCTTGACAGCATGCAGCGTGAGTGCCATTATATATACGACTCTTTCGGTCGCAGATGATTAAGGTCGGCGATACAATCAGTCGGTTCTGGAGAAACATGTTAAAACTCACGAAGAAAACCGATTACGGCTTGATGGCGATGAACTGCATCGCTGAAGAAGGGGTGTTCGGATCTCCCGTCAGCATCAAGACCATTGCCGACAAGTACAGGATCCCGATGGAGCTGCTGGCTAAGATCCTCCAACGCCTGGCGAAGCAGGGGTTCATCACGGCCCACATCGGTCCGAAGGGCGGGTATTCCCTGGCGAAAGCCCCCTCGGAGATCACCGTGGCTGAGGTGGTTGAGGCGATTGAAGGCCCCATCGGCATCGTGGACTGCTATCACGATGAGGATCAAAACTGCGATCAGATGGATCGCTGCAACATCCGGCGCCCGCTACGGATTATCCAGGACAGCTTCGTCCATCTGCTGGAAAGCATGACCCTGGCGGAAATGCACTCACTGGATAAGCTGCACTATACGACAAGGAGCACCCTATGAAGCTACCCGTTTACATGGATTCTCATTCCACCACGCCGGTGGATCCGCGCGCACTAGAGGCGATGCTTCCCTATTTCGCCGAGAAGTTCGGCAACGCGGCAAGCCGGAACCATTCTTTCGGCTGGGAGGCCGAGCAGGCCGTGGAGTCCGCGCGCGCCCAGATTGCCCGTCTCATCCATGCCGATCCCAAGGAGATCGTCTTCACCAGCGGGGCGACGGAGTCGGACAACCTGGCTCTCAAAGGGGTCGTGGAGATGTACCGGGAGAAGGGGGACCACCTCATCACGGCCGTGACGGAGCACCGCGCGGTGCTCGATACGGCCCGCCGGCTGGAGAAACAGGGAATCCAGGTCACCTACCTCCCGGTGGGAGAGGACGGCCGCGTGGATCCCGATGCCGTCCGGGAGGCGATTACGGAACGGACGATCCTCATCTCCATTATGCTGGCGAACAATGAAATCGGCACGATCAACCCCGCGGCGGAGATCGGGCGGATCGCGAAAGAACGAGGCGTGTTGTTCCACTGTGACGCCACGCAGGGGGTGGGGAAGATCCCCGTGGACGTGGAGGCGATGGGGATCGACCTCATGTCGTTCACGTCCCACAAGATGTACGGCCCGAAGGGGGTGGGCGCCCTCTACGTCCGGAAGAAAAACCCCCGCGTCCGGCTGGCCCCGCTCTTCGACGGCGGCGGACACGAGCGGGGGATGCGCTCCGGCACCCTCCCGGTCCCCCTCATTGTCGGCTTCGGCAAGGCCTGCGAGATCGCCGGCGCGGTCATGACCGAGGAATCGGCCCGACTGGCCCGCTTCCGGGACAAGATGCTGCACACCATCATGGAGACGCTGGGTGAGGTCTATCTCAACGGCCATCCCACCGAGCGCCTGCCCCACAACCTGAACCTCAGCTTCGCTTACGTGGAAGGGGAGTCGCTCCTTATGGGAATGAAGGAGATCGCCCTGTCTTCCGGGTCCGCCTGCACCTCGGCGTCGTTGGAGCCCTCCTACGTGCTCAAGGCCATGGGGCGCGGCGCCGACCTGGCCCATTCGTCCATCCGGTTCGGCTTGGGGCGTTTCAACACCGAAGAAGAGGTCGATTACGTGATCGGGCGCGTCATCGAGACCGTCCGGAGGCTCAGGGAGATGTCCCCCCTCTACGAGATGGCGCGGGAGGGGATCGATCTGAAGACGGTGAATTGGAAGGTTGATTGACCCCGATGGAGATCGGGGCAGGCGGACCTTCCTGAAGGAGGAATATCATGGCGTACAGCGAAAAGGTCATCGATCACTACAACAACCCCCGGAATATGGGGAGCCTGGATAAGAGCGACCCGCAGGTCGGCACCGGCATCGTGGGGGCCCCTGAATGCGGCGATGTGATGAAGCTCCAGATTAAGGTGGGTCCGGACGGCGTCATCGAGGACGCCAAGTTCAAGACGTTCGGCTGCGGGAGCGCCATCGCCAGCTCCAGCCTGGCCACCGAGTGGCTCAAGGGGAAGAACGTCGAGGAGGCCCGGCAGATCAAGAACACGGACATCGTGGAGGAGTTGTGCCTGCCGCCGGTGAAGATCCATTGCTCGGTCCTGGCGGAGGACGCCATCAAGGCGGCCCTGTCCGATTATCAGAAAAAGCATCAGGAGAGCGAAACCGCGCAGGCGGTTGAAGCCAAAGCCTAAGCCTAAGGAGACAGAGATGGAGAACACGACACTGAAACAGCCGATTATGGTGACGGAGAAAGCCGTCAAAGAAGTCAAGCGCCTCATGGAGGCCAATCGCCTCTCGCCCGCCGAAGCCGTGCTTCGGGTCGGGGTGAAGGGAGGGGGATGCTCCGGCCTCTCCTACCACCTCAACTTCGACACGCGGACAAGCGAACACGACCAGATCTTCGAGGTGGACGGCATCCGGGTCGCCGTGGACGCCAAGAGCGTCCTGTACCTGTACGGCACCACGCTGGATTTCGGCGACATGCTGAGCGGCGGGGGGTTTAAGTTCGTCAATCCCAACGCCAAGCAAAGCTGCGGCTGCGGCTCCTCGTTCACGGCCTGATCCGCTTCGAGGCGAAGATGGAACCCCGCGGAGCGGCCCTGGCCCTCGACCTGTGCTGGCATTGCCATTCCACGGTCGGGGGGGAGTATTTCTGCGAACAATGCGTGAAGGTCCAGCCGATCCATGGCGAAGACTACTTCACCGTCCTGGGGCTTCCCCACCGCCTCGAAATCGACCTCGCTGACCTGGAGCGGATCTACCACGACCTCAGCCGGAAGTTCCACCCCGACTTCTACCGGGGGAAGACCTCCAGGGAACAGCGGATCAGCCTGGACAACTCCGCCACGCTGAACAAGGCCTACCGGACCCTCAAGGACCCCTACGCGCGGGTGGAGTACCTCATCCACCTCAAGGAACGGTCCTGCCGGGAGATCCCTTCACAGCCGCCGCCCGACCTTCTGGAAGAGATCCTGGAGACCCGAGAGGCCCTCGAAGAGCTCCGGCACCTGCATCGCACGTCCGGGGACGGCCGCAAACCGGAGCTGCGGGCCAAGCTGTTCGATGAACGCTCCCGGCTTGGGGAAAAGAACCGGGAGGTGGAGGATCGGATCCAGGCCCTCATGCGCCGGTGGGACGCGCTGGGAGCAGGGGAGGGGCCCTGCACCGAGTCTCAGCGGGAGATTCTGAAGGCAATCCGCGACCTCCTCTCGCACCGGACGTATCTTCAAAACATCCTCCGAGAGATCGCTGAGGAAACCCAGTGAAATATCGATTGCAAAATGAAAAATGCAAAATGCAACTTGAAAAATGTAGATACGCGAAAATTACTTAGCTGCTGCGAAAGGAAGTCTTGATGAACCGCATTGTGGGGATTGATCTCGGCACGACGAACAGCCTCGTGGCCTACATGGACGGGCGGCAGCCCGTGGTGATTGCCGGGAGAGATGGATCCAAGCTTGTCCCCTCCGTCCTTTCTTTCGAAGAAGACGGTGTCCTGATCGGCGACGAAGCCAAGCTGCGCGGCCTGACGAACGGAGGAAGGACCGTCTACTCCATCAAACGGCTCATGGGGAAGGGGATCCGCGATCTCCGGGAGGATCTCGGCTTCCTCCCCTATCAGTTGAGCGGCAGTGAAGAGGGGATAGTCCGCGTCCGGATCGGCGAGCGGGAATACACCCCCCCCGAGCTCTCCGCCATGATCTTGGGAGAGCTCAAGCGGCGGGCAGAAGAGCATTTCGGCGAGGAGGTCAATCAGGCCGTGATCACCGTCCCGGCTTACTTCAACGACAGCCAGCGGCAGGCCACGAAGGACGCAGGCCGGATCGCGGGGCTGGAGGTCCTCCGGATCGTGAACGAGCCGACGGCCGCCTCCCTGGCCTATGGCCTCCAGGAGAAGAAAGAAGGGGTGGTGGCCGTCTACGACCTGGGCGGCGGGACGTTTGACATCTCCCTGCTTAAGATCCGGGAAGGAATCTTCGAGGTTCTGGCCACAAACGGGATCACCCACCTGGGCGGCGACGACTTCGACCACCGGCTGATGGCCCTCGTCTTCCAGGAGATGGCCGCCCGCTACGGTCTTCATCTGGAGAAGAATCCGGAAATGCTCCAGCGCGTCCGCCTCGCGGTGGAAGAGGCGAAGTGCAGGCTTTCCACGACTGAAGAGACCTCTCTCCGGATCCCCCTGCCGGACGGGCGGGAGTACCTCCGCACCCTCACCCGGGGTGAGCTCGAATCACTGATTGCCGACCTCGTGGAGAAATCGCTGGGGCCCTGCCTGCAGGCCTTAAAGGACGCGCATCTCTCCCCGGCGGAGGTGGATGAGGTCCTTTTGGTCGGCGGATCGACACGGATCCCCCTGGTCCAGCGCCGGGTGGCCGAGCTCTTCGGCAAGCCGCCTCACTGCGAGATCAATCCCGACGAGGTGGTTGCCCTCGGCGCGGCTATCCAGGCGCAGATCCTGGCAGGCGAGATCCAGGACCTCCTCCTGCTGGATGTGACCCCCCTGAGCCTCGGGATCGAAACGATGGGCGGTGTGATGAACTTTATCATCCCCCGTAACACGACGATTCCCACGAGCGCCAAGGAGATCTTCACGACCTCCGTGGACGGCCAGCGCTCCGTGGACATCCATGTACTGCAGGGCGAGCGGGAGCTGGCGAACGACAACCGGCCCCTCGCCCGTTTTCAGCTCAGGGACATCGAGCCGCTGCCCGCCGGGATGCCTCGGATCGAGGTGATGTTCCTGATCGATGCCAACGGCATCTTAAACGTCACGGCCAGGGATGCCCGGAAGGGGGTGGAGCAGTCGATCCAGGTGAAGCCTTCATACGGCCTCACCGACGAGCAAGTGGAGCAGATGATCCGGGAATCGTTTGAGTTCGCCGAGCGCGATGTGGCCCAGCGGCTTCTCATCGAAGCCCGGAACGAAGCCGATACCCTGGTCTGGGCCACGGAGAAGGGGCTGGTGCAGGGGAGCCAACTTATCCCCGAAGAGGAGACCGCCGCGATCCGCGCCGCCCTCGCGGAACTGAAAGCGGCGCGGGAAGGGGAGGACCATCACCGGATCCGCGAATCCAACAGGCGGCTCAACGAGGCGAGCCACCACCTGGCGGAAGCGCTGATGGATGCGGCCCTCAAAGAAGCGGTCCAGCAGAAGAAGCTCGACGAGGTGCTAAAACGCTGAAGGCGATGCCTGCCGGCCGGCCTGCAGGCAGGGAGCCAAAGATGACCACTCAAATCGAAGAGAAAACGCAAACCGCTTCCCAGGAGACACCGGCGACCACCTACACCGTCACGTTCGTCAACCTGGGAAAGACGGTGAAAGCGCGGGAAGGACAGAGCATCCTGGACGTGGCCCTGGAGCACGAAATCCCCCTAGAGCACAACTGCGGGGGGAACTGCGCCTGCTCCACCTGCCATGTGATCGTCCGGGAGGGGATGAAACACCTCTCGCCCATGCAGGAGGAGGAAGAGGACCAGCTCGACGAGGCCGAGGGGTTGACCCTGATCTCCCGGCTGGGGTGCCAGGCCAAGATCCGCGGCGACATCGTGGTGGAGATCCCGCCCCAGACCCAGCCGTTCCGGGCGGGAGGGCACTAAATCGTCCAAAGTCCGAAGTCCCTGCCTGCCGGCAGGCAGGCAAAGTCCGAGGTCGTAAACCCCGCACCACGCTTGCGCGT
>JACRHK010000017.1 GCA_016217625.1 Nitrospirota bacterium | reverse complement strand
TGCTTCGTTTCCTCGTTCAGAAGAGGCGACGATCATTAAGCGCCAGTTAGTCAAAGCCGCGACCTCTGTGCCGGCAAATATTGCTGATGGGTATGGGGGGAATAAGGGAAAATCATTTCAGAACTCTTCGACAATTGCTAGGAGTGATTCGAGCGAAGCCGACTACTGGATTTTTTTGTGTCATGATATCGGCTGGGTGGGAGGGGAAGTGTTCATGGAGTTGGAGAGTGGGTACGCAGAAGTCCGCGCCATGCTTACCTCCATGATTGAGAAGCTAGACGTATCCGAGTCCTCTTGACTCTTGACTCCTGACTCTTGACTTGTATTATGTTGACGTTCCAACAAAGCCTGGGGATCGCATTTGAAGAAGACCACTTGGCGCTTACGCATCTCGTCCGGTCTTTCCGCCACGTCTCGCTCTCCAGGGCCGCCGTCGTGCCGCTCGCGGGGAAAGGGAGCCCCGAGGAACGGCGGAAGGCGGCCATTGAAGGGATTGGCGACTTCCTCCTCAAGCACAGCATCACCGCGCGCGATGCCTTTGTGGTCCTGTCCCGGCAGGAGGTCCTGTTCTGCGCGGTGACCCTCCCCCTCGCGGCGTCGGAAAACCTCAGGCAAGTGCTGGAATACGAGCTGGAGCGTCACATCCCTTATCGGGCGCACGAGGTCTACTTCGACTACCAGGTCCTCCGGAAGGGGGAAGACAAGATCCACCTCCTGGTGGCCGCGATCAGGAGAGAACGGGTGGATGCTTGCCTCGATCTGCTGGATCAGGTGAATCTGGCGCCGGCGGATGTGGAGGTCACGACCACGGCCCTGGCCAATCTCCACTGTTTCAGCGCAGGGCGCGCTTCGGGGAGGAAACGGTTCGCCTTCGCCTCGGTAGGCGCCGATCAGGTGGAGGTCGCCGTTGTCGAGGGGGGGAGGCTCCTGGCCTCGCGTCTGGCGAAACGGAAAGGGGAGACACTGGCTTCCCAACTGGAGTCCGAGTTGCGGACCCTGACCTGGACCGAGACCGCCTCGGGCGGAGCCGGCAACGGTCTCAGGTCAGGGGTGAAAGAAGTGCGGCTTTCAGGCTGCGGCGTCACGGCGGGCGACGTTCCTTCCGGAAGCGGCCTCTCGTTCGCGCTGGTGAAGCCGGAGTCCTCCATGCGGGGGCTTGAGCAGGTCCCTCCGGGGGAGCGTTGTCTGTTGTTGCCGGCATTGGGCGCGGCGTTGAGGGGGATACGCTCGATAGTCTCCCCGATCCATCTCATCCCAGCCGAGCAGAGGCGATGGAAGGGGAAGTCCAACCCCCTCCTGCTGCTTGCTCTCCTGGGGCTCAACCTCCTCCTCGTCCTCGGGTGGGGGGGGAGCGCCCTGCTGCAAGCCTACTGGCAGGCGGGAGACCTGGATGCCCAGATCCGGACCCTCCGCCCGGAAGTCCAGGCGGTGGAGCAGATGCTCAAAGAAGCGGAAAGTCGGGAGCGCGAAGTGGAGGTGGTGGAAAAGTTCAATCGTCGAGACACGGGGTCGCTGGAAATCCTCAAGGAGATTGCTCAGATCCTCCCATCAGATGTCTGGCTGACGAACATGATCTACCAGGATAAGAAGATCGAGATCTACGGGGTGGCGAATTCGGCGAGCGATCTCATCTCTTTGCTGGATCGCTCCCCTCTCTTCAAGAACGTCGAGTTCGTGGCGGCGATCACGAAGGACGCCGCGGGAAAGGAACGGTTCCGGATCAAAGCCGAATTGGAGAGATGAGCGGGGGTAATGCAAATTGCAGAATGCAAAATGCAAAATGCAAAATGGGAAAGACAGATGCTTAGATAAATAGCAAAATGCAAATTGCAAAATGAAGATACAAAATGAAAATTGCAAAATGCAAAATGAAAAATGCAAAATGAAAATACATTACAAAAACCAAGCTTATCTCTGCATCGGATTCCTTGTTTTTGACCCTCTTGCAGGAAGGCGTTGAGTTGACGAATATGGTTGCGAAATCGATCGTAACGACAAAGAGTAAGTGATTTTCCAGTTCGCTATTTTCAATTTGCGCTTTGCATTTTGAAATGTGCATTTTGCAATGGAATGAATACGTGATGCGGCAATGGCTATCTAAGACCCCCCTGTTGGGATGGGCAAGCACGATCCGGAGAGTCTTCGGGCGGTTCTCCCGGAGGGAGCGGCGTTTCATTTTCTCAGCGTCCGGCGCGGCGGCGGCGATCCTCCTCTATGCGTTCGTGGTCGATCCGGGTGTGGAGTATACCCGGGGGATGCGGGAAGAGATGCCCGTCAAAGCGGCGTTGCTGGCGCGGTATCAGCGGACTACGCAGGAGAAGGAGCAGGCCGATCAGCGCCTCGTCCTCGCCAGGGAGCGCGTCAAACAGACGGAGGGGCGGCTGCTGGGTGGGGCCTCCCCCGCGCTGGCTGTCGCGGAGCTCCAGGATCTGCTCAAAGGGTTGACGGCGCAGCATAAGGTCACCCTCCGGACGACCAACATCTTGCCGCCGGAGGAGGCCAAGCCGTTTAAGAAGATCTCGCTCCGGATCGACTTCAGCACCGACAGCGTGAAGAACCTGACGGGGCTCCTCTACGACATCACGCACCACACTAAGGCCCTGGCGGCGACGGAGATGCGCATCAACGCAGAAGGGCATCAGGATCCCAAGGGGGTGCAGGTCTCGATCGTCGTGGCCGGCCTGATGCGTCCGCAGAGCCCGGAGGGAAGTCAGGAGTCAGGTGTCAGCCCGCCTGCCGGACGGGCAGGGGGTCAAGAGGCGGGGAAATTGTAATGTTTCGACCGGCGATTTGGATGTACGTGATCCTGCTAGGCCTTGCGGGGTTCCTGGTCTTCGAGATGGTCCAGGTCTGGAACCGGCCTCTCGCGAGCGGGGCGAGGGAAGCGCCCCAGGGCGTGAAGGAATCTGCCCCTGCCCGCCCAGCGGCGGAGGCGCCGGCTATGCCTCCGCAGGGACAGGAAGCGGGGCTTCAACCCAGGGAGGCGTACCAGGTCGTGGCGGTGAAGAACCCTTTCCGACCTTCCAGGACGGATTGGGAAGGGGCTGGAAGGCAGGTGGATCGCCCGAAGGTCTTCCTCTACGGCGTGACCCTGGCGGGGGAGTACCAGTCGGCCTTGATAGCCATCGCTCCGGCGGGGAAGGGTCGGGGGGCTCGGCTCTACCGGGTGGGGGATCAGGTCGGAGGATACACGCTGAAGGAGATCAAGGCGGATCAGGTGTCCCTGGCGTTGGGAGAGGATGTTTTTACCGTGAGGCTTTACGATGCGGCTAAACCGAAACCTGTAGCGCCGGCGCCTCCCGTCGCGGCGGGCGCCCCGACTCCGCTGCCTGTGCCCTCCCCCCAGCCGACCGTGCGGCCTACGGGGCCCGTGACTCCATCACCGGTGGACAAGCGGAGGGAAGGGCAGCTTGAGCGGTTTCGGCGATTACAGACAGAACCCGGATCCAATAAGAATCCGTAGGGGCATGAGTTCTCCGGCGTAGGGCGGGGCACCCTGCCGGCAGGCAAGCGTGGCCGCCGACGGGTGAGGGGTTAGGCGGCGCTGCAATCATGAATGATCAAAAGAGCAGATTGTCGTATGGGATATCGGACATTCGGCATCATGGACGAGTTGACAGGGGAGGATGCGCGTGAATGCTCTAAGTAGAATGCTTGGGAGAAGATTAGGGGGGTGGGTTGCTGTATTGCTCTTGGTCCTGGCGACGCAGGCCTGGGGAATGGGGGATACCCCTCCGAAAGGGGAACTGGTGCCGCCGCCACCTCCTCAAGAGCAGCCGCCGCATCCGGGTCCCCCTCAGCCGCCTCCGAGTGCCGCACAACCCGGTGGATCGCAGTCTATGGTTCCAGCGCCCATCCCCCCAAAGCCGTCGGAGGGCGAGGGGGCTCCTGCGCTGAGGGATACACGGGAACAACCGCCTCCGGCGGATACCAGGCCAAAGGGAGAAGTGCGGGTTGAGCGGGTGGCGGGGCAATTGGTTCTGAACTTCGACAATGCCGATCTCCTGGATGTCCTGCGCACGTTTGCGGACTTGCTCGGGTTTAATTATGTCGTGGATCCTCGGGCCAAGGGCTCGGTCACCTTCCACACCTCCGGCCGGATCAGCAAAGAAGATCTATTCCCGCTGCTCCAGGAAATCCTACGGCTCAACGGCCTCACGGCCGTGAAGGTCGGGGGGGTCTATGAGATCATTCCGTTCGGCGATGCCAAGGGGAAGCCGGTCTCCCCCGACGTGGGGAAAGATCCGAAGGAGCTTCCTGCCGAGGAACGGATGGTCATCCAGGTCGCCCGCCTGACGTACCTGACGACGGCGGAAATCACGAAAATTATCAGACAGTTCCT
>JACRHK010000016.1 GCA_016217625.1 Nitrospirota bacterium | reverse complement strand
GACAACTAGCAACCAACAACCGATCACTAGCAACTGATAAGTTGATGGTTGCATGTTGGTGGTTGTGTGTTGAAGATGGCGCAAACGCAAACAGAATCCCTCATCCACAAGCTCCCCCCGCAGCATCTTGAGGCCGAGCAGGCCATCCTTGGGGCCATCCTCCTGGAGAACGATGCGCTCCATACCGCGTTGGAGATCCTCTCGGTCGACGATCTGTATCGGGAGTCGCATCGCAAGATCTTCCGGGCCATGCTGGAGCTGAGCGAGGCGCGTGAAGCGATCGACCTGATCACGCTCACCGAGCATCTCCGCAAGCAGGGGACCCTGGAGGAGGTCGGAGATCGCTCCTATCTTGCCCTGCTCGTCAACTCCGTTCCCACCGCCGCCAACACCAGACACCACGCCAAAATCGTCCACGAAAAAGCCCTGCTGAGGCGGCTCATCGAGGCCACCACGGAAATCCTCACGGAGAGCTACGACGACCAACGGGAGGTCGATGATCTCCTGGACGTGGCCGAGCAGCGAATTTTCCAGATCTCGGAGGGTAAGGTGCGCCCCGGCTTCGTGCCGATCAAGGAGATCGTGAAGGGGAGCTTCGAGATGATCGAGCGCCTCTACGAGAAACAGGAGCGGATCACGGGGGTCCCCACGGGGTACCGCGATCTGGACGACTTGACGTCCGGGCTGCACCCGGGAGACCTCATCGTGGTGGCGGGGCGCCCCTCCATGGGGAAGACCGCCCTGTGCCTCAACGTCGCGGAGCATGTGGGGATCGAGAAGCGAGAGCCGGTGGCGATCTTCAGCCTCGAGATGGCCAAGGAGCAGTTGGGCGTCCGGATGCTCTGCTCGCAGGCGAGGGTGGACTCGCACAAGCTGCGGAGCGGCTTCCTCGGGGAGTCGGACTGGCCCAAGCTCACGACCGCCGCGGGCCGCCTCAGCGAGGCCCCCATCTTCATCGACGATTCCCCGGCGATCTCCATCCATGAGATGCGGGCGAAGGCGCGTCGGCTGCAAAGGGAACATGGCCTGGGTCTCCTCATCGTCGACTATCTCCAGCTCATGCGGGGGAGGGGCGCCGCCGAGAACCGCCAGCAGGAGATCTCGGAGATCTCCCGCTCGTTGAAGGCCCTGGCCAAGGAGCTCCGCGTGCCGGTTGTGGCGCTCTCTCAGCTCTCGCGAGCGGTAGAGACACGCGGCGGCAAGAAAGAGCCCATCCTGGCGGACCTGAGGGAATCGGGGGCGATTGAGCAGGATGCCGACGTCATCATCTTCATCTACCGTGAGGAGGTCTACAACAAGACGCCGGAGAACCGGGGGAAGGCCGAACTCCTCGTCCGCAAACAGCGCAATGGGCCTACCGGCGATGTCACGCTTTCATTCCTTGAGCGGTACACCCGGTTCGAGAATTTTGAATCACGTTCCGAAGAGGGGTATTAATAAAGTCAGAAGGCAGAAGTGATCCGCCTCAGGCGGAGTGAGGAGTGAACCCCGTTACTCCCCGCCATGTCGGAGACTCGACTCTACGAGAAGGCAGGGGCTTCCTGGGAGGAACGGGGTGAAGAGTCAGGAGTGAACACGCGCGAGCCACAGGAAGAGGAACACCTCCACATCTTCATCCTCTACCTTTTCGCCGCCAGGGGGATGCGGCCGCTGGTGCCGCAGCCGCTGGATCTCGTGGAGGTCTTTCCGGGGATGACCTGCGGCGGGTTCTACCTGGCCCGGCACTGCCAACGGGGCGTGGAGGTCGCCAAGGAATTCGGCCTGGTCCCCGGCGTGTGCCAGCATGGGGAGAAAAAGGGGTTCTATCTCCGGTCGTTTCGTCCCCCGATGTTACAGCGGGGCGATCCCTTTGGGGAGGCGTTCGGGGTGACGGACCTGGTGTGGGAGACGCGGAGAACGAGTCTCCAAGTCAGGGTCCTCGGGGGCGACCAGACGCTGCTGACGCTGGAGATGCCCTCCCGGGCCCTCCAGATCCCGATTCGCATCGGGTTCCCCTTCCTCCGCCTCCGCGGCGGGGGAGGGGCGGTGTTTCTTGAAATGATGCAGGCTCCCCAGGTCTCCTTCATGACCTCCACCGTCCGGGCCGTGCGTCCCCCCTTCGCCGATCTCCCGTTCCGCGTCAAGCTGGCCAGCATCCGGTGGCAGTCCGCGGAGGTCCTCTCGTTGGAGGGGGAGCCGCGGCTTCCGGGCAAGATCTTCAAAGAGGCCCACAGCACCTACGGGCGTTCCCGCCTGTAGTGAGGTGTCCCTAACGCTTCTCGGTACGAGTCGATTCCGACTTGACATATCCCGTACCGGGACCTGTCTGCCCCCCGATGTTCATCGGGGCGGGGACAGGCAGGTCGGGCAGGGGAACCCCTTCCACGCGGCCCATATTCGCGAGGATGACAAGACGCAGGGGTCCCCGCGCCAGCAGGGCAAAGCCGTGGAAGGCCTGGGGGTGGCCTTGAGCAAACGCCCCTTGTCGCGAAGGGGGCTCAGATGGGCCGCGTTTCAGGGCTCCCCCTACCCGACAAAAGTCAAAGGATTTTTGGGACACTACCCCAGGAGTTTACAGTTCGGAGTCAAATGTTAGGAGTGCACTATGCGAAGGGCTCCCGCCGTCGCCGGGTATTTCTATCCAAAAGCGCCGGAACAACTCCGCCGGCAGGTCGGCGCGTTCCTTCAGGTCGGTCCGCAGCGGCGGAGCGCCGTGGGTCTCCTGGTCCCCCACGCCGGGATAGTCTACTCCGGGTCCGTGGCGGGGGCGGTGTACTCCCGCGCGCGGTTGCGGGAGACGGTGGTGCTCCTGGGCCCCAACCACACGGGTCTGGGAGCGCGCGTGGCGGTCATGACCTCGGGCGTGTGGGAGATGCCGGGCGGATCTGTGGAGATCGATGCCCCGTTCGCTGAAACGGTGTTGGAGCGGGCTCGGTCGGCCTCGGGAGACTACGTGGCTCACCTCCGGGAACATTCCCTGGAGATGCAGATCCCCTTTCTACAATTGGCGCTGGAGCGCTTCCGCATCGTCCCCGTCGTCATGCTCGCCATGGGGTATGAGGTCTGTCGGGATCTGGGGGAGGCCATTGCCGCGGCCTCCGAGGCGCTGAAGAAGCCGGTCACCATTGTGGCCAGCTCGGACATGACCCATTATGAGCAGGACGCGGAGGCGCGGAGGAAAGACCGGATGGCGCTGGACCGGATCCTCGCGTTAGACCCCGAAGGGTTGCACCGGGTAATCCGCGAAGAAGGGATCTCCATGTGCGGGTACGGCCCCGCCGTGGCCATGCTCGTGGCGGCGAAACGGCTCGGGGGGACGGAAGCGGAACTGATCCGGTACGCGACCTCCGGAGAGGTCAGCGGCGACTACGAGCAGGTCGTGGGGTACGCCGGGGCAGCCGTGTGGGCTCCGGATGAACGTGACCGATCTCCGTGACCGTGACGGGGGGAAAATAACGTGACGGTGGCCCGTGACGGGGAAAGATCCTTGCGGTCACGGGTCACGGTCACGCCTGCCTGCCGGCAGGCAGGGGCCACGATCGCCTCAGACTTCCGTGAGGACCGGGATGCGGTCTTCCGTGAAGTCGACCATCCCGTCCCTGATCGTCACCCGCACCCGGTGGCTGTCCTTGTACCGCCCCTTGAGAATCTCCTCCGACAGCGGATCCTCGATGTGACGCTGGATGGCCCGGCGGAGGGGGCGCGCCCCGTACGTGGGCTGGTAGTTCTCCTTCAGAATCCACTCCTTTACGGACTGGTCCACCTCGAGGGCAATCTCCTGCTCCGCCAGGGAGCGGTTGAGCTCCCGAATCTGCAGATCGACGATCAGAAGAAGTTGCTCCTGGGTGAGGGAGTGGAAGACGAGGGTGTCGTCGACGCGGTTCAGGAACTCGGGGTTGAACGTGCGCTTCAACTCCCCGAAGATGTGATCCCGCATCTTCTTGTGCTTCCCCTCCAGGTCCTCCTCCTGCTGGAAGCCCAGCGAGGTGGTCTTGTCCAGGTTCTTGGCTCCGAGGTTGGAGGTCATGATGATGACCGCGTTCTTGAAGTCGACCTTCCGGCCGTAGCTGTCGGTCAGGTGACCGTCGTCCAGCACCTGCAAGAGCAGGTTGAAGATGTCGGGGTGGGCCTTCTCGATCTCATCGAGCAGCACGACCGAGTACGGACGCCGGCGGACCTTCTCCGTCAACTGCCCGCCTTCCTCGTACCCGACGTAGCCGGGCGGCGCGCCGACGAGCCGGGAGGAGCTGAACTTCTCCATGTACTCGGACATGTCCACCCGGATGAGCGCGTTCTCATTGTCGAAGAGGAACTCGGCGAGCGCGCGGGCGAGCTCGGTCTTGCCGACGCCGGTGGGTCCCAGGAAGATGAACGAGCCGATCGGCTTGCGGCGGTATTTGAGGCCGGCCCGCGAGCGGCGGATGGACTTGCAGACGGCCTTAATCGCCTCGTCCTGGCCGATGATGCGCTTGTGGAGCGCCTCCTCCATCCGGAGGAGCTTCTCCGATTCCTTCTCCTCCAGCTTGAAGAGGGGGATGCCCGTCATCATCGAGACCGTGACGGCCACCTCCTCTTCGCCGATGACCGGCTGCTCCTTCTCCTGGGACTCCCGCCAGCTCCGCTGCATCTCTTCGAGCAGGGCCTTGGTCTTGTCCTCCTCGTTCTTGAGCGAGGCGGCCTTCTCGAAGTCCTGGAGCTTAATGTAGAGGTTCTTCTCCTTCGCGAGGCGCTTGATGTCTTTCTCCAGCGACTTGATCTCGGGCGGCACCGTGTACTTCTTCAGCTTGGCCCGCGATCCGGTCTCGTCGCTCACGTCGATGG
>JACRHK010000019.1 GCA_016217625.1 Nitrospirota bacterium | reverse complement strand
GTCTTCTTGAAGAGCTGGCGGTCCTCGGCCCTGCGGATCGCATCGAGCTGGGCGCCGATGAGCTCCACGCCGTACCGTTCCAGCACGCCGGTTTCTGCCAGCGCGACAGCCAAGTTGAGGGCGGTCTGCCCTCCCATTGTCGGCAGCAGCGCATCCGGCCTTTCGCAGGCGATGATCCGCTCCAGGATCTCAGGGATCAGCGGCTCGATGTACGTTCGGTCGGCGAACTCGGGGTCGGTCATGATCGTGGCCGGGTTTGAGTTGACGAGGATGACCCGATACCCCTCTTCCCGGAGCGCCTTGCAGGACTGCGTTCCCGAGTAGTCGAACTCGCACGCCTGGCCGATGACGATCGGCCCCGAGCCGATGATCAGGATGCTCTGAATGTCCGTCCGCTTGGGCATGACCCTAGAATTTCGAATTTCGAATTTCGAATTTCGAATTTTCCCTCATCATCTCCACAAATCTCCCGAACAGGTACCGGGCGTCGTGGGGGCCGGGCGAGGCCTCCGGATGGTACTGGACGGAGAAGGCCGGCAGCTCCCGGTGCCGCATCCCCTCCACCGTCCGGTCATTGAGATTGAGATGCGTAATCTCCACGGAAGAGGGGAGCGTCTGGGGATCCACGGCGAAGTTATGGTTCTGGGCCGTAATCTCAATCCGCCTCGTGGTCAGGTCCTGCACCGGGTGGTTCCCCCCGTGGTGGCCGAACTTTAATTTATACGTCCGCCCGCCGAAGGCCAGGCCCAGGATCTGATGGCCGAGGCAGATCCCGAAGATCGGCTTCTTCCCCAGGAGCGTCCGGACGGCCTCCATCGCGTACGGCACTCCCTCAGGATCGCCGGGTCCGTTCGAGAGGAAGACGCCGTCGGGATGCATGGCCAGGATCGCGGAAGCTGGCGTGGAAGCAGGCACGACCGTCACCTCGCACTTTGATGCAACGAGCATCCGGAGGATGTTCCGCTTGATCCCGAAATCGTACGCCACGACCTTCAATGTCGAATTGCGAATTGCGAATTGCGAATTGTCATCCCACTCCCCCAACCCTTCTGTCCAGGCGTACGGCTTCGGGCACGTCACCTCCCGGACGAGGTCGCGGCCGACGAGCCCTGGTGAGGCCTTGGCCTTGGCGACCAGGCTCTTTGGGTCCAGGTCGATCGTGGAGATGACCCCTTCCTGAGAGCCTTGGTCGCGGAGGCGCACGGTCAGCTCCCGCGTATCGATCCCCTGTATGCCAACAATCCCATGACGCTGGAGATACGTTTCCAATCCTTCTTCGGCGCGCCAGTTGCTCGGCTCCCGGCACCCTTCCCGGACAATGAACCCCTCCACCCAGGGGCGGGGGGACTCCACGTCCAGACCGTTGACGCCGTAATTGCCGATGTGGGGGTAGGTCATCGTGACGATCTGCCCCTTGTACGACGGATCGGTGAGGATCTCCTGGTAGCCGCTCAGGCTGGTGTTGAAGACGATCTCGCCGACCGTCTCGCCCGAAGCGCCGAACGCCTCCCCCTCAAAGACCGTCCCATCCGCCAGGGCCAGCAGCGCCTTCATAACACCACCTTCCCCTCTACAATAGTACGGACGACGCGCCCCTTCAGCTCCCAACCCTGGAAGGGGGTATTCCGGCCTTTCGAGAGGAAGGTTCCCGCGTCGACCCGCCAGGTTGCTTTCGGGTCAAAGACCGTGACGTCGGCCGGAGCGCCGGGCGCCAGCGTCCCCCTGGGAATCCCCATAACCCGGGCGGGGAGATGCGTGAGGCGGGCAACCATCTCCGGCAGCGTCAGCACCCCCTCCTCCACCAGCCGGAGGCTCAGGGGGAGGAGCGTCTCCAGGCCGACGATCCCGAAGGGGGCCGCGTCGAACTCCCGCAGCTTCTCGTCGGGGTGATGGGGGGCATGGTCCGTGGCAATGGCGTCAATGGTCCCGTCCCGCAGCCCCTCCCGCACCGCCAGGACGTCGGCCTCTTCGCGGAGCGGCGGGTTCATCTTCGCGTTCGTGTTATAGCCGCGGACCGCCTCATGGGTGAGGAGGAAATAATGGGGGCAGGTCTCGGCTGTCACGGCAACCCCCCGCGCCTTCGCCTCCCGGATGACACGGACGGCCCCCGCCGTGCTCACATGGGCGATGTGGATCCGTCCACCCGTGGCCTCGGCCAGGGCCACATCGCGGGCCACCATCACCTCTTCCGAGGCGGAGGGGATTCCCTTCAGCCCCAGCTCCGTCGAGACGCGCCCTTCGTGCATCACCCCGTCGTCGGTCAGCGTGAGGTCTTCGCAGTGGTCGATGACGGGGAGGTGGAACGCCCGGGCATACTCCAGGGCGCGGCGCATGATCCCCGCCTGCATCACGGGACGGCCGTCGTCGGAGACCGCCACGCAGCCGGCCTCTTTCAACTCCCCCATCTCGGTGATCTCCTCTCCCTGAGACCCTTTCGTGATGGCGCCGATGGGGTAGACATGGGCCAACCCTTCCCGGCGGGACTGCGCCAGGATAAACCGGGTGACCGAGGCGGTGTCGTTCACCGGGTTCGTGTTGGGCATACAGCAGACGGACGTTACCCCTCCGGCCACGGCCGACCGGACCCCCGTGGCGATCGTCTCCCGATACTCAAACCCCGGTTCCCGGAAGTGCACATGGATGTCCACCAGGCCGGGAACGACGACGTGTCCTTCGGCAGAGAGGATCTCGTACTCCTTCCCGGATGAGGCTGTCTTGCCGGAAGGACGGAGCTCGGCCACTTTCCCCTCTTTCAAGAGGAGGTCGAACAGGCCGTCCACGCCCGAAGCAGGATCGACGACGCGGCCGCCCTTAATGAGTATCGACCGGTGATTGCCGCTCATGCCGCCTCCTCCAACCCGGAGGAACCCCCTTCTCCCGACAGGAGATAGAGGACGGCCATCCGGACGGCGATCCCGTTCGTGACCTGATCCAGGATCACGGCATAGGGGCCGTCCGCCACCTCCGGCGCAATCTCCACCCCCCGGTTAATGGGTCCCGGGTGCATGATCAGGACTCCTTCCTTGGCCAGCCGGAGCCTGCCCTCCGTGAGCCCCCAGAACCGCGCATACTCGCGGAGGGAAGGGATGAACCCCCGGCCCTGGCGCTCCAGTTGCAGGCGGAGCATCATGATGACATCGACTCCCCGGACCGCCTCTTCCATCGTCGGGCAGACCTGCACACCCAGCGTGGAGGCCTCCAACGGGAGGAGGGTGGGCGGGCCGGACACCCGGACTTTCGCCCCCATTTTCGTCAGCCCGGCAATGGCCGAGCGGGCCACGCGGCTGTGGAGGATGTCGCCGACGATGGCCGCCTTTACTCCCTCAATCCGGCCCAGGCGCTCCCGGATGGTGAACAAATCCAACAGCCCCTGCGTCGGATGCTCATGGGCGCCGTCACCCGCATTGATCACCGATGACCGGAGAGTCCGGGCCAGGAGATGCGGAGCCCCGGGGGCCGGATGCCGGAGGACGATCATGTCGGCCCCCATGGCCTCCAGGTTGCGGGCGGTGTCGAGCAGGGTCTCCCCCTTCACGACGCTGCTCGCCTGCGTGGCGATGTGGATCACGTCGGCGCTCAGCCGTTTGCCGGCCAGCTCGAAGGAGGTGCGCGTCCGCGTGCTCGGCTCGTAGAAAAGGTTCACCACCGTTTTCCCCCGCAGCGTGGGGACCTTCTTGATCTCCCGGGTGAGGACCTCCTTGAACGACTCCGCCGTGTCCAGGAAGAGATGGATTTCCTCCCGATCCAGGGATCGCATCTCCAACAGGTCTTTCCGTTTGAGCTTCATCGCCCGCCCTTCCCCCGCCGGCCCTTGGAAGGTTGCGCCCGTTCCGAACGGGCAACCTTCCGCTCCTCGGACACCATCATCGGCCGACCCTCTTCCAGAATCGCGACCCGGTCCTCCTCCCCCTCTTCTGAGAGGAAGACCTCCACCTGCTCCTTCCGGGAGGTCGGGAGGTTCTTCCCCACATAGTCCGCGCGGATGGGTAGCTCCCGGTGCCCCCGGTCGATGAGGACGGCAAGCTGGATCTGCCGGGGGCGGCCGAAGTCCATGAGGCTGTCCAGGGCCGCCCGGATCGTCCGCCCTGTATAGAGAACGTCATCGACCAGGATCACGCGCTTCCCCGTCACAGCGCTCGGAAGCTCCGTCTTGCCCACACGGAGGGGGTCGCGTCGGCCGGACAAGTCATCGCGGTAGAGGGTAATATCCAGCGTCGCCACCTCCACCGGCACCCCCTCATGCTCCTGAATTTTCTTTGCAATCCGGTGCGCCAGGTGGACGCCTCCCCGCCGAATCCCCACCAGCAGGATCTCCTCTGTCCCCTTGTTTCGCTCCACGATCTCGTGGGCGATCCGGGTAAGGGAGCGGTCAATCGCCGGCGCATCCAGGATGAGGGTCTTCTCCTTCAGCTTCATTTCTGTCTAGATGTCCGATGTCCAATGTCCAACGTCACGATCAAGACCTTGGACCGAGGACTTTTTCCGGGCGCAAAAAAACCTTCCCGCCCCGTGGGCAAGAAGGTTCCTTTTGACAGATCACTGCCACCTTTCCTCTCCCTTCCCAGCCTCACCGGGCTAGATTAAAGAGTTTACACGCTAATTTATTATGCTCCGC
>JACRHK010000180.1 GCA_016217625.1 Nitrospirota bacterium | reverse complement strand
TTTACACTGAATGTCCCCCTCCCTGCCGGCAGCGGAGATGAGGACTACCTGGAGATCTTTCGCAAAGTCCTCCGCCCCGCGCTCCGGGCGTTCCGCCCCGAATTCCTCCTCGTTTCCGCGGGTTTCGACGCCCACCGCGAGGACCCCCTCGCCCAGATGGGCCTCACCGAAACCGGCTACTATGATCTGACCCGCGAGATCCTCAGCGCCGCGCTGGAGTCCGGCCACCGCCGCCTCGTCTCTGTCCTGGAAGGCGGATACCACCTCCAGGCTTTAGCCCGGTCTGTCGAAGCCCACCTCCGCGCCCTGATGGAGGACGAGGTGTTACCAAGTGCTCAACACGCTAACGATTGATCACTCGTGATAAAGAACGATAAGCTATGTGCTATAATACCGGCAGTCGCGGGTCGGTGTCAAGGAACGATCATTCCAAGGAGGCTTGACACCCCCTGTCCGACCTCTCTAGACTGATCAGGCAAGACCTCATTCAAAACACAGAGGAAACCGGTATGCTCACAGCCGTCACCATCCATGAAATCCGTAAGATCTTCGAGGTCCTCGACCGGCTGGAGATCTCACGGGAATGGGTCACGATTCCCCTGACACCCGCGAGCCCCGGTGCGATCAAACGCCTCCCCGGCGGGAAATTCGAGATCGTCGTGGACGCCGAAGTCCCCATCGACGAGTGGACCGCGACTCTAGAGAGCGAGATCCTTCGCCTGCTAGGCAATGCAAAATGAAAAATGCAAAGTGCAAATTTTCAATTTTGCATTTTACAGTTTACATTTTGCAATAAAGGTACTTCATGAAAGCCGCCGTCGCCTACAAACATAAAGCCCCCCTTCGAATCGAAGAGCGGCCCACGCCCGAGCCGGGCCCCGGTCAGATCCTCATCCGGGTGAAAGCCGCCGGGATCTGCCACAGCGACCTGCACATCATCGATGGCGACTGGGAAGACGTGACGCTGCCCCGCGTGCCCGGGCACGAGGTGGCGGGGTACGTGGAAGCGGCGGGACCTCAAGTCGCGCATCTCAAAGTCGGCGACCGGGTGGGGATGCCCTGGAACTACTCGGCCTGCGGCCACTGCGACGCCTGCATCGAGGGGGAAGAGGGCCTCTGCCCCGACCACGAGTCCACCGGCGTGACGGTGGACGGGGGATACGCCGAGTACCTCCTCGCGCCCGCGGATTACGCCACGCCGATCCCCGTGACGATCCCGTACGAAGAGGCCGCGCCCCTCTTCTGCGCCGGATTGACCGTCTACCGCGGCCTCAAGGCCGCCTCCCCCAAGCCGGGCGAGCGCGTCGTCATCCACGGCGTCGGAGGGTTGGGGCATCTGGCCATTCAGTTCGCCCGCCTGGCCGGCACACACGTCATTGCCCTGACCCGGAGCGCGGAGAAGGCCAAGGCCGCGCTGGAGATCGGCGCCCATGAAGCCTTGATCATCGACGATCCCGTTTCGACCCTCCGGGAGCTTGGCGGAGCGGATATCATCCTTTCATCCGTCATCTCCCAGAGCGAGGTGGGCCGGTTGTTCCCCGCCCTGGCCGACCGGGGGCGGTTCGTCCTCCTGGGCGCCGCGCCGGGGACGATCACGCTCGACCCCTTCGACCTCATCCCCAAGCGGACCTCCCTCATCGGCTCCGCCGTGGGGAACCGCAAAGAGCTGAGGGAGGTCCTGGCGTTGGCCGCCCAGGGACGGATCCGGGCGCGGGTGGAGATGTATCCTCTCGAGCAGGTGAACGAGGCGCTGGATCGGGTCAGGCAAGGCAACGTCCGCTTCCGGGCGGTCTTGACGCCCTAAAGAACGCAGCAATGACCACGCAGGCGCCGGATGTCGCGATAGAAGAGGAGACCGGAGAGGAGACGGAGCCGGCCCTCCCCTGGTGCGTGATCCTCTTCAACGACGACTGGCACGCCTTCGACGAGGTCATCCTTCAGGTCCAGAAGGCGACGGGCGCTTCCGAGGAGCTGGCCTACCAGATCACGCTGGAGGCTCACGCCACCGGCCAGGCCGTCTGCTACTCCGGGACGCTGGTCGACTGCGAGAAAGTCGCCGCCGTCCTCCGGGAGATCCGCCTCACCGTCAAGATCGACCACTACTGAGGGGCCCGCGTCTCTCCCTTGCAGACCGCGCAGGGGCAGAGGAGACGCAGCATCTCGAAGTCATAGATCCCCATCCGGTGGCCGTCGTTCCAGGTCGGCTCGATCCCGTAGCGGCCGACCAGTTGGATGTCCGTCATCTCCGGCGCGGAGACCACGGGGCCGGAAACGACCTTCAACCGGTCGCGCGGCTGCTCGCGGAGGACGGCGCATGCGGCGCAGGGACACCGCTCGCGCAGGTAGGCGTACGGATACCGGCTGACGTGGCCGTCCTCCCACGTCACGACCAGCTCGCGGCTCGCGCTCTCCCGAACGATCTCCACCGGCAGATATGGGTCGGCCATCGGCTTACATCCCCCTCTTGACGGCAAAGGGTTCTTCGCGAGGAGGGAGGCAGACCGTATCGGTGCAGGCCTGGTAACGGAGCATCCCCCGCAACTCCTCTACGGACCCCTTGATCAAACCCCGGATAGTGAAGGCCCCCTCATAGACGCGGAGCGGCTGCTTGACGAAGCCGAATCGCTTTTCAACGGCCTCCGGATAGACGACACGCGTGAGATCCGTCTTCGGCTGCTCGGCGAGTCGAATCATCGTGGGAACGAGGAAGGGAGCCGACGCGGGGTTCGCCTGGACATGGTACCCGCCCGCCAGGCGCACGGCGAGCGTGAGCTCAGTCCCCCCGGCCGCGGGCCGCAGCTCGCCCAGGAGGGAGGCGATGACGCGGGGAAAGGCATCCGACTGAGCCCCCGCGGGCATCGCCAAGGTCAGGACTAAGAATAACATTGTGTACCCCACGATCGTTTTTTTCTACTTTTCCCCTCCCTTGTAAGGAGGGGCGAGGACCTGCCGGCCGGCAGGCAGGGAGGTAGAAGCCGTAGCCTCTACCCCACCCAACCTCCCCTTACAAAGGGGAGGAGGATTATTTTAGCAGTTCCTCCAACGCCCGAACGACCTGGCGGGCCGAGGCGTCGAACGTCGCCACGTTGAGGTAATCGATATGGCGGACGCGGAGATCCCCGTCCAGGACGACGTGGCCGTTGATGATTACGACCTCAGGCGGCAGCCCCCCGAGCGACGGGGCGAAGTGCGGGGCCAGCGTCCTTCCGCGATCCAGGAGCACGGGAAACGTCCAGCCGTGCTGCATGCGGTACGCTTCGACCACCTGGGAATCTTCCTTCACGTTGACGGCCAGGACCCGGACCCCTTTGTCCTTGAACTTCTGCCGGACATTCTTCTCCAACTGCGGAGCCTCCGCAGTGCAGAACGGTCACCAGGTGGCAAAGAAGGCCAGGACGATCGGCTTGCCGCGAAAATCGGAGAGCTTCACCGGCTTGCCGTCCAGATCGGGCAAGGTGAAGTCCTGAACGACATCTCCCACCCGGTACGGGCTTGGAGGCGTCTCCGCCCCCCGCCATTAGAGGCCAACTGCCTATTATCGCCGCAAAGAGTATTGCCACCGTCTTTTGCATCACGGTCTCCTTTTTCAGCACAGGAGTGAATGGTGATTAGTAGGGCAGGCCTCTGCGCCTGCCCATCGTCGGCGGCCGCGCCCGCCTGCCGGACGGGCAGGGAGGGCCGTCCTACGTCAGATTTGCCGCTCACCAGCCACCAATTAACCTCCCCTTACTTACGGGGAGCCTTCATAAAAGTGCCGCGTGACCTCTTGAAGCGCGTGCTCCCTCCGGCTGTCGATCACTTTGCCGCGCCGGAGGACGAGCCGATCCTCGCAGAAGAGCTTCACGGCCCGCGCGAGGGCCCGCTGCTCCAGCAGCCGCCCCTTGCGAACGTAGTCGGCCAGGGACTCGCGCGCCTTGTGGACCCGCGCCGCCTCCTGGCAGATGATGGCCCCGCGATCCAGCTCGGTCGTCACGAAGTGGGCGGAGGCGCCGATCAATTCCACCCCCTTGTTGAACGCCTGCTCGTAGGCCCTGGGGCCTGCGAAAGCGGGGAGGAGCGAGGGGTGGATGTTGATGATACGCCCCTCGTAGCGGAAGACGAACTCCGGGGAGAGAATCTGCATGTAGCGGGCCAGGACCACGAGGTCGATCTTCAGGGCATCCAGACGGCGGAGCACGGCCTTTTCATGGGTGACCGCGCCGACGAACGGGATGTGGGCGAAGGGAACGCGGTAGCGTTTGGCAAGCGCCGCGAGGTCAGGATACGTTCCGATCATCACGACCGGCTGGGCCTTGATCCGCCGCCTGGCGATCTCCTTGAGGATCGCCTCGGCGCAATGCGGCTCCTTCGTCACCAGGAGGGCCAGCCGCTTGATCGCTCGCTCTTCGGGGAACGTGACCTGCACCTCCATTCCCACGCCTTTGCCGGCCAGCCGGATTCCCCGCACGAACCGATCGCGCGGCGCGGCCAGATCGCGGACGTCCACCTGCATATTCATGATCAGGTATCCCTCGAGGATCCGTTGGTCAATGTCCACGATGTTGAGGTTCTGCAGGAAGCAGTACCCCGTCATCGTCGCGATGATCCCCTTACGGTCCGGCCCCGCCACGCGGATGTGGGCAAGCAACGGCCCTTTTGGCTTTCGCGGCATGAAGGAGTTATAACACGATTCCCGGATGGCCTGCAAGGAGGGCGGTGTGCTATACTGATTTGGGGAGGACGCCTGCTCCTCCCGGACTTGTGATCGCCTCGAACAGTGCCCCGGAAAGGGAATAATGGAAAGGAACAACGATGGAACAACCGGACAAGACATTGCGGCTGGACCTGACGCGCCGATGGGCGGCGCCGGTCCTCATCGATCCGAAGAACGAACTGGAAGTCCTCCTCGTGAACTATCACGAAGGTAAGGTGGACGAGAAGACCTTCCTGAGCCGCCTGCTCCACCTGACGGTGTACATCGCCACCGACAACTTGGAAGCGGCGGAACAGGCGCGTTCGCTCTCCCCCGTCGTCCTGCACTGGAACGATCGGGACTACCTCGCCGTCTTCAGCCTGGTCGACCGGGTGGATACCCTGATCCACGAGGGAGGCGGCTCGGTCCAGATGCTCTTCAAGGAGGTTCTCGATCAGGTGCCGGAGGGAATGGGAATTGTCCTGAACCCGAACTTCGGCGTCGCTCTCGACTTCCCCCCCGCCAAGATCGTCGAGATGCGGGAATTGCTCCGAGATTTCGAGAGAACGTGACCGTGACGTTGACCCGTGACAGGAAGAACTTCCGGTCACGGTCACGGGCCACGGTCACGTCTTGTCCCTTCCACCACGGTCACGGGACACGGTCACGATCGACTACGTCCCCATCTCCCACGAGGTGAGATACTGCTTCTGCTGCCGGCTGAGGCGGTCGATCCGGACGCCCAGCGTCTCGAGTTTCAGGCGGGCAATTTCCTTGTCGATGGGCTTCGGCACGGGATAGACTCCTGGGGCCAGCGGCTTCCGCTGGCGGACGAGGTGCTCGGCGGAGAGGGCCTGGTTGGCAAAGCTCATGTCCATGACCGAGGCCGGATGCCCCTCGGCCGCCGCCAGGTTGATGAGCCTTCCCTCCCCCAGCACGTAGATCCGCCGCCCGCCGGGCAGGAGATATTCATCCACGAACTCGCGGATCCGCCGCTTCTTGCGCGCCATCGTCTCCAGGACGGGCAGGTCGATCTCCACGTTGAAGTGGCCGGAGTTGCAGACGACGGCCCCGTCCTTCATCGCCCGGAAGTGCTCGCGCCGGATCACGGCGATGTCGCCCGTGAGCGTGACGAAGAAGTCGCCGACCCGGGCCGCTTCGGCCATCGGCATCACCCGGTAGCCGTCCATGACGGCCTCCAGGGCGCGGACCGGCTCGATCTCCGTGATGACGACCTCGGCCCCCATGCCGCGGGCCCGCATGGCCACGCCGCGGCCGCACCAGCCGTAGCCGCTCACGACGAAGACCGCGCCGGCCAGCAGGCGGTTTGTCGCCCGGAGGATGCCGTCGATCGTGCTCTGCCCCGTGCCGTAGCGGTTGTCGAAGAGGTGCTTCGTGTCGGCGTCGTTGACGGCGATGATCGGGTAGCGCAGGACGCCGTGCTCCGCCATGCTCCGGAGGCGGATGACGCCCGTCGTCGTCTCTTCGGTGCCGCCCAGAACGATCCGGGCCAGCCGGGGCAGCTCCTTGTGAACGGTGGAGACGAGATCGGCCCCGTCGTCCATCGTGACTTGGGGGCGACGGGCGAGGACCGACCGG
>JACRHK010000179.1 GCA_016217625.1 Nitrospirota bacterium | reverse complement strand
ATGCTGATCTTCTATGCGATACACCTCAGTAACCACTGTTTTGAATTTCAATGTGCTGCGGTCATCAAGCAAGTATTCATTCCAATATTCTTGTGAAGAGCGGACAGAAACCAACTCCCCCCATACCTCGCGTCCTCCCAAATTCAATTTGACTTTATTGGGCATTCTGCTGACTCCCTAGCAGTGGTCGAGTTGTCCGTCAACTAACAATCAAATGATAACAGAGTGAGAAGTTGCTGTCAATTTCATGCTGAATCTTGCCATCTACTCCCCTTCCCCCAAATAGGCGCGGCGGACGCGGGAATCTTGAAGCAGCGCGGCGGCTTCCCCTTCCAGGGTCACGCGCCCTGTTTCCAAAACATAGGCGCGCCGGGCGAGCTGGAGGGCCGCGCGGGCGTTCTGCTCCACCAGCAGGATCGTGAGCCCCTGCCGGTTCAGATCCCGGATAATGCGGAAGATATGCTGGACGAGGATGGGCGCCAGGCCGAGGGAAGGCTCATCGAGGAGCAGCAGCCGCGGCCGGGCCATGAGCGCGCGGCCGATGGCCAGCATCTGCTGCTCCCCGCCGGAGAGCGTGCCGCCGAGCTGCACCTGCCGCTCCCGGAGGACAGGGAAGGCGGAGAAGACCCGCTTCAGGTCCTCTTCCAGGGCGGACCGGGTCCGCTGAAGGAATCCCCCCATCTCGAGGTTCTCCCGTACGGTGAGCCGGGAGAAGATCCGCCGACCCTCGGGAACCTGGGCGATCCCTCGGGCGACGATGACGTGGGGGGGATCGCCGGCAATCGCCTCGCCGGCGAAACGGATCGTCCCCCGGAGGACCGGCCGGGCTCCGGAGATCGTCATGAGCGTCGTCGACTTTCCCGCGCCGTTGGCGCCGATGAGAGCCACGATCTCTCCTTCCTCCACCCGGAGGGAAATCCCCTTCAGGGCCTGGATGGGCCCATAGGCGCTCACGAGGTCGCGCAGCTCAAGCATAGGTCTCGTCCTCCGATTTCCCCAGGTACGCTTCAATCACTTGCGGGTCGCGGCGCACGGCGTCCGGCGTCCCCTCGGCGATCTTGACCCCGTGGTCGAGGACAGCCACCCGGTCGGAGATCCCCATCACGAGCGCCATGTCGTGCTCGATGAGCAGGACCGTGATCCCCTGCTTCCGGATCTCCCGGATGAGGGCCATGAGGTCGCGCGTCTCCTGGGGGTTCATCCCGGCCGCCGGCTCATCGAGGAGCAGGAGCCGGGGCTCCGAGGCCAGGGCCCGGGCGATCTCCAGGCGCCGTTGCATGCCGTAGGGGAGCTCTGAGGCCCACTGATCGGCCATGGCCTCCAGCCCCAGGAACTGTAAGATCGTCAGGGCGCGGTCGGTGATCTCCTCCTCTTCCCAGCGGGTCGTCCGCGTCCGGAAGAGGGCCCCGCCCAGTCCCGCGCGCGTCCGGCAATGCGCCCCCACCATCACATTCTCCAGGACCGTCATCCCGCCGACGAGGCGGATGTTCTGGAACGTCCGCGCCAGGCCCAAGGCGGTGATCGCATGCGGCGTGCGCCCCTTGAGGTCGTGTTCCTCGAACCGGATCGTCCCCGCCGAGGGGGGCTGCAGGCCGCTGACGCAGTTGAAGAGCGTCGTCTTCCCCGCGCCGTTGGGGCCGATGAGGCTCGCAATCTGCCCCGCCTCCACGCGCAGGTCCACCTCCTCCAGGGCCCGCAGTCCGCCGAAGCGCTTCGTGATCCCGCGGATCTCCAGGAGAATCATCCTTGTACTCCTGCGCTCCGCCGCTGCCCCAGCTCCAGCCGCCTACGGGGGCTGGGGAGGAACCCCTGGGGACGAAAGACCATCATCGCCACCATGAGGGCGCCGAAGAAGAGCATCCGGTACAGTTGTACCTCCCGGAGCGCCTCGGGCAGCAGCACGAGAATCACAGCGCCCAGGACCACACCCGGGATGCTCCCCATCCCGCCCAGGACGACCATGCAGAGGATGATGACCGATTCCATGAAGGTGAAGCTCTCGGGCGTGATGAAGGTGATCTTGGCGGCGAAGAAGACGCCGGCCAGCCCGGCCCAGGCGGCGCCGAGGGTGAAAGCCAGGAGCTTGAGCCGCACCACGGGGACGCCGGCCACTTCGGCCGCCAGCTCGTCTTCGCGGATGGCGATCCAGGCGCGGCCGATCCGGGAGCGTTGCAGGCGGGCCATGACGAAGATCGTGAAGAGGCCGAGAGCCAGGAAGAGGTAGTAGAGGGCCATGGGATCGCGGAAGACGAAATCGCCCACCGCGGGGCGTCCGATTCCCAGGAGGCCATTGGGGCCGCGGGTGAGGGAGTCCCAGTTGTTCAGCACCAGGCGGGTGATCTCGCCGAAGCCCAGGGTCACGATGGCCAGGTAGTCGCCGCGGAGGCGAAGGACCGGCAGCCCCAGAATGAACCCGAACGCGGCGGCCATCGCAGCGCCCAGCAGCAGCCCCAGCCAGAAGGAGACCTGAAAGTGGATCGACAGGAGGGCGTAGGTGTAGGCGCCGAGGGCGTAGAAGGCGACGTACCCCAGGTGGAGGAGGCCGGTCTGCCCGACGACCAGGTTCAGCCCCAGGGCCAGGACGATATAAAGGGCGGCCAGCGTGGTGACATCGAGGGCGTAGGCGTCGAGGCCGAAGGGGAGGACGAGGAGCGCGGCAACGAGCGTGGTGGCCCACGCGGCAACGGGGAGACGCTTCCAGCGGCCGGCCAGCGCCTCGCCCCTCGCCTGGAGGAATATGGTGGAGGTTCTGAAGAACGTTCTTGCAGGCGCCCACTGCGTGCCGAGGACCCACAGGAGGGAACCGGCGGCAACAGCCAGGGCGACCTGCGCCGCGCCCTTCACCCCCATGAACGGAAAGGAGAGGAGGCCGAACCATCCGCCGATCAGGAGGGGTCTCAGAACGCGGAATGTAAAATGCGGAATGCGGAATAACGTCATGTTCGGTATGTCAGACCTTCTCCGGCACGCGCTCGCCCAGGAGCCCCTGGGGCCGGAAGATGAGCAGAAGGATCAGGATGCCGAAGGCGAAAGCGTCTTTGTATTCGCTGGAGACATAGCTTGCGCCCAGGCTCTCCAGCAGGCCGAGGAGCACGCCGCCCACCATGGCGCCGGGGATGTTGCCGATCCCTCCGAGGACGGCCGCCGTGAAGGCCTTCAGCCCGGCGGAATAGCCGATGAAGAAGTTGATCGACCCGTAGTAGAGGGCGACCATTACGCCGGCGACCGCGGCGAGAATCGATCCGACGACGAACGTGGTGGCGATGATCCGGTCCACCGGGATGCCGACCAGCGCCGCCATGGTCCGGTCCTGGGCGGTGGCCCGCATCGCCTTCCCCAGGCGGGTCTTCCGGATGAAGAGGGTGAGTGCCGCCATGAGGGCCACCGAGGTCAGCAGGATGAAGCCCTGCATGGGGCTCACCTGCGCTCCCATGAGGGCAATCCCTTCGGTGGGAAGCGCGAGAGGGAGCACCTTGTCGGCCGATCCCTGGGTGAGCATCACGTAGTTCTGAAGGAAGATCGACATCCCCACGGCGCTGATGAGCGGGGAGAGGCGGGGGGCGCTTCGAAGGGGGCGGTAGGCGACTCGCTCCAGCGTGTAGCCGTAGGCGGCGCAGACGAGCATGGCGGCCAGCAGCGCCAGGAAGATGGCCAGGGCGAGGTGCGCCGGGGCGAAGCCGATCACGGTCAGGAGCGTCAAGACGATAATACCCACGTAGGCGCCGATCATGTAGATCTCGCCGTGGGCGAAGTTGATCAGCTCGATGATCCCGTAGACCATCGTGTACCCCAGGGCGATGAGGGCGTAGACCGCCCCCAGCGTGAGGCCGTTGATCAGTTGTTGGAGGAGAATGTCCATGAACGTGAGATGGCTGGAGGGCTATCTGAGTTCCTCGAACTTCCCACCCTTCGTGATCCAAACCACGTAGGGAGCCTGGGTGACATCCCCCTTGGCGTCGAACCGGATCGTCCCCAATGCGCCCTGATGGATGCGGGCGCGGATCATCTCGCTGACCTTCCGGCCGTCGGTCGTGCCGGCCTCCTGGATGGCGCTCAGGAGGACGTAGGTCGCGTCATAGGCGTAGATGGAGTAGGGGCCGTGGGGACCAAACTTCTTATGATACGCCTCCAGGAACGCCTTGGCCGTGGGGATCTTAGCGGGGTCGGGGCTGAAGGTCAGAGACGTCCCCTCGGCTGCGGGGCCGGCGATCTCCAGGAACTTCACGTCGATCGTCCCGTCGCCGCTCAGCATCGGGGCGGTCAGGCCGAGCTCCTTGGCCTGCCTCGCGAGGAGGCCCGCGTCGGGGTAGATCCCGCCGAAGAAGTAGAGGTCGGGTTTTTTGGCCTTCAAGGTCGTCAGCACAGCGCGGAAGTCCCTGTCCCCCTGGATGATGCTTCCATAATAGACCACTTCCGCGCGGCCTGCGAGGGCGCGCTTGAACTCGTCCGCCAGGCCCTGGCCGTACGTCGTCTTGTCGTGGAGGACGGCGATCCGGCGGGCCTTGAGGTTCTCCACGGCGAAGTCGGCGGCGACCTTTCCCTGCTGGTCGTCCCGGCCGCAGACGCGGAAGACCATGGGGAGCCCCTGGTCCGTGAGCTGGGGGTTCGTGGAGGCAGGGGTGATCATCGGGATCTTCGCCTCGGCATAGACCCGGGAGGCCGGGATGGAACAGCTCGAGTTGAAGTGGCCGATGACTCCCGCGACGCCCGACTTCACCAGTTTGTTCGCCACGGAGACGGCTTGCTTGGGATCGCGCTGGTCGTCTTCCACCAGCATCTGCACCGGCTTCCCCAGGACGCCGCCTTTGGCGTTCCATTCCTCCACGGCGAGCTGGACGCCGTTGCGGAAGTCCATCCCCATCTTGCTCTGGTCGCCCGTCATCGGCCCCGCGATCCCGATCTTGATCACGGCGGTCTCTTTCCCCGCGCAGCCGACGAACAGGATCAGGCAGGTGACGAGGAACACAAGGCGATTCAGAAACTGTAGGAAAGATATCGTTCGGTTCTCAGCCATCAGCAAGCAGCTCTTTTCCTCCCCTTTGTCCCCCTCCTCTCACTCCTCCCCCCTTTGCGGGGGAGGAACAAGGTGGGGGGGATGATCCGAGGGGGAGCAGGGTGGGCCCGATGGCCATCGGGCTCCCCCTACCCCGTACAAAGGAGGGGGCGAAGGTCCTGTTACGTGTCCAAAGATTCGCCGATTACCACGCGGGCATCAACGACCAACGCCGCCGTAGTATAGACGAGGATGGGATTGAGGTCAATCTCTTTCACGAGGGGGAACGTCTCGAGGGCATCGCCCAGGCGGACGAGGGCCTCGGCCATCCACGCGGTATCCAGGGGAGGCGCGCCCCGGAACCCCGTGAGGAGCGGATACCCTTTGATCTGCCGGAGAAGAGCCTGCGCCTCCTCCCACGTGAGGGGGGCGAGGGCGTAGGCCACATCCTGCAAAAGCTCTACGTGGATCCCTCCCAGGCCGAAGAGGACGGCCGGCCCGAACTGGGGGTCGCGGATGCCACCCAGGATGACCTCCAGGCCCGGCGGCGCCATCGCCTCCACGAGGACCCCTTCGATTACGGCCTCGGGCGCGCGACGAGGGACCTCCTGAAGCATCTGCTCACGGGCTTTCCGGAGTTCGGCGGGCGTCTGGATGCCGACCCGCACGCCGCCCACCTCCGTCTTGTGGAGGATCTGGGTGGAGAGGATCTTGATGACGACCGGATACCCCAACGCCTCGGCAGCCGCCACCGCCT
>JACRHK010000178.1 GCA_016217625.1 Nitrospirota bacterium | reverse complement strand
GGGATGGACGGACCTCTGGTGTGCCGGTTGTGCCGCCAGGCGCAATGCCGGGTAGCCATGTCCGGACGGGATAACCGCTGAAAGCATCTAAGTGGGAAGCCCACCCCAAGATGAGATCTCCCGGGCGCAAGCCCCTGAAGGCCCCTTGTAGACGACGAGGTTGATAGGCTGGGAGTGGAAGTCCGGTGACGGATGGAGCTGACCAGTACTAATAGGCCGTGCGGCTTGACCCATTAACATTTGTCCTGCGGCGCAGGGCAGGCCGGCCCGGGTGCGTATTCAGTTGTCCGTTCTTTGACAGGAGATATTGCGGGCGTTCCACACGGGTCCCTGTGTGGACCTATCCGTAGGGTGCGTAACCACCACCAAAAAAGAAGGCCGGAAGCGGGCGAGGCCAAACCGTCTGCCTTGCCTGTAGGGAGGTGGGGCAGGAGAGCGGCTGAGGCGGAGCCTAAGGCTTCCGGCGGCCGGATCGGACAGGCTGAACGATCCGTAGTATCTCCTCATCGGTTTCAGTTTCTCGGTGGCCATTCCGGAGGGGTCACACCCGTTCCCATCCCGAACACGGAAGTTAAGCCCTCCAGGGCCGATGATACTGCGTTGGTAACGGCGTGGGAAAGTAGGTCGCTGCCGGGAAGTTCATCGGGCCGCCAAAGGGTATCCTTTGGCGGCCTTTCTACGTGTGCCTCCCTTTTTCATTGTCACTTTTCACTGTCAGGGCCGGATGATTTTCGGCTTGCTTTCTCATTCGCGGTGTAATATATTTCCACCACAGTTCCCAATCCAGGAGAGGGTTGGGGACCCTTTTTCCGCTGGGATCTTCTAAGTTCCGCATGCTGTCCTAGGGATTTCCTAGCTAGGGACCTTCTCCCCATCCTTCGCTCTCCCCCGCAGGGATTCGGAAGCAAGGGGGTGGGGAACTTGGCCCCAGGGGCGTAGGCTGGAAACCCGGCGGAACCCGTGGGCCCAAAGGGAGGGGCTCGGATCTAGCGAGAGGAATTTGGGATGTCGACGCTCGTGAATCTTCTATTCCAGACCGTGGACGGGGCGTTTGCGGTGGATCCGGACGAACGGATCATCTTCTGGAACCCGGCCTGTGAACAGCTTCTCGGAATCCCCGCTCGGGAGGTGCTGGGGCGGCCGTGCAGCGCGGTGCTCCGGGGCACCGACCCGTGGGGGAAGCCCTTGTGCAAGCCGGAGTGTGAAGTGGCGCGGTTGTCCCGCGGCGGAGCACCTCCGGAGACGTTCCCCGTGAAGGTCCGTGACGCTCGGGGGAAGGATCTCCGTCTGTCCGTGAGCATCGTGTTGGTGCCGTCCAAGTGGAAGGACCTCTGGACGGTCGTGCACCTCTTGCATCGGGGGGAAGCCCCGGAGGTCCTGAATGTCGTGGAGCGTTCCTTCTCCAGGAAGCCGCGCGCGAAGCGGGTCGGACCGAGGGATGTCGACCGGTCATCCCCGGTCACCCTGGCGTCCCTCACGCCGCGGGAACTGGAAATCTTTCGCTTGCTGGCCGAGGGACTTCCGGCCACCGTCCTATCCCAACGCCTGAGCATCAGCCTCACCACCGTCCGCAACCACATCCAACACCTCCTGTCGAAGCTGAAGGTCCATAGCCAGATGGAGGCCGTCGCCTATGCCTATCGGCATAATTTGCTGTGAAGAGAAAGAAGTCAGAAGTCAATAGTCAGAAGTCAGGAGTCGCAGGGGTATCCGGAAGGTCGCGGGAAAGGGGTCAGTATGACTAAAAAGATTGCGGTTCTCGTGAGGGACCGGCAAGAAGAGGCCCTGAGGATGTCCGTCGGTCTCATCCTGCTGGATGATCAGGTCGAAGTCTATGTGCTCGACCGTAAGCTGGAGGAGACGGAGGAGAGCCTTCTCCACTATGAAACGCTCAAGGAGATGGAGATGAAGGTGTACTCCAACAGCCGGGAGAATGCGGGGATGGAATATGTGCCCACGGAAGAGATTGCCCAACGCCTCTTACAGTGCGACCACGTCCTCCCCTACTGAACGCAGGGCGCCCGGGTTTCGCCTGGGCCTCTGATGTCCCCCATGACCACTATAAAAATGATGCAAATGCATCATTCCCTTCGTGCATTGTCCATAGTAAGACTTAGGATGCTAAAAGGTACGTTAGAAACGGCATTGTTGCATATCTTTATGTGCGTTAATGCTCAAAGCGTTCGTTCTGATGAGGGGGCGGGATGAAACTGGGCATCCTGGTCAATACGGTGAAACATCTCGAGGCGGTGAGCGGATTGACCCGCGCGGCCGTGGCAAAAGGGCATGAGGTCGTTCTCTTCGCGATGGATGAAGGCACGAAACTCCTCGAAAATCCGGCATATACCGCGCTGTGCCGGCTTCAGGGCGTCACGATGAGCCTCTGCGATCACAGCGCCAAGAACCACGGAGTCAACACCGAAGCGATATCCAAAGAAATCGTCTGCGGCAGCCAGTACAACAACGCCTTGATGAACCACGAGGCGGACAGGGTGATCGTGCTGTAGGAATGAGGATGCGGGCAGAACAACCGCCGGGAGTGATGGCATGAAGATCCTTCATCTGATCCATGGCAATCCCGATGCCTCGACGCAGCGGATGATCGAGCGGCACGCAATGGAGCACCAGGTGAAGGTCATCGATCTCTCAAAGCAGGATGTGTCTTATGAGGCGCTGGTGGAGGAGATCTTCTCCCACGAGAAAGTCATCTCATGGTAATGCAGAAGGTAGGCGTGGTTGAAAAGACGCCGATGCGGGTGAGCCTTGATATTTCCGCGCCTGTTCAGGTTGGATATTTCATTCTCCTCTCCCTGCTGACGCTCGCCGCCTTTCTCACCCTCTTCCTTTTCCGGTCGCTGGATGACAACCGGCTCACGAGCTGGCTGTGGGTCTTTGCGGACTCCGATCTGGTCCCGCTGCTGCTCTTGCTCGCCCTGGGGATCGCCTGCGCAATAGTCCTTGCTAGAGCGGAGGCTCCGGAGCGCCATCCCGCGGGCTTCCTCTTCCTGACCTCCTTTGCCGTCGGCGCGCTGTTCTGGAGGGAGCCCGAGGTCATCGTCGATGCCGCCCGCTATTTCACGCAGGCCAAGTATGTGGAACTTTACGGGGTCGGCTATTTCCTTCATGAGTGGGGCAGGGAGATCTGGGCCTGGACCGACCTCCCGCTGATCCCGTTCCTCCAGGGTCTGCTCTTCTCCCTGGCGGGAGAGCACCGGGCGGCCGTCCAGGTCTTGAACACGCTGTGGTTTGCCGGAGCCGTGGCGCTGACGTATGGGATCGGCAAAACCCTCTGGGACCGGACCGTGGGGTTCCTCGCCGGGCTTCTGCTGCTGGGCATGCCCTATCTGCTTACGCAGGTGCCGCTGATGCTGGTCGACATCCCCACGATGTTCTTCCTTACGCTTGCCGTGTTTGCGACGATCAAGGCTATCCGGCAGGGAGGGGCGGGGTGGTTTGCTTTGGCGTCGGCGGCAGCGGCGCTGACCTGTCTGACGAAATATTCCGCGTGGCTGCTGCTGTCCGTCCTGGTCGTCATCGTCCTGGCCCATCTCCCGCCTCACCCCCGCGCCACGCTCTCCCGCGCGGCGGGGGTCGCTGTCCCGGCCGCGCTCCTGCTCGGAGCCGTCTTGCTCTGGAAGCAGGATGTCTTTGCGGAGCAGATCGGGCTTCTGGGGAGCTATCAGGCGCCGGGACTGCAACGCTGGGAGGAAAGCCTGGCCTCGACCTTTTTCTTCCAGATCCATCCGCTGATTACCGTGGCGGCAGCCGGTTCCCTCTATGCGGCGTTCGCGAGGAGAGACTGGAGCTATGCTATCATCGGGTGGCTCGTGCTCCTGGTCTTGGTGTTGGAGATCAAGCGGATCCGCTACCTCATCCCCGTCTTCCCGATGCTCGCCCTCATGGCGGCTTACGGGATCCGGGAGATCCGGCAACCGGCCGTGAGGAGGGGAATCGCGTATTGCGCGGTCCTCGCCTCCCTCGTCGTCGCCCTCTACGGGTATCTCCCCTTTTTGCAGAAGACGAGCGCGGTCAACCTGAAGGCGGCGGGGGAGTTCCTCAACACCCTGGAGATCGACCGGGTGGAGGTCTTCACGCTGCCGCCGGCGGGCGGGGAGCTGCACCCGGGGGTCACCGTCCCCCTGCTGGATCTTTATTCGACGAAGAAGGTGGTCTACCGGAAGGAGGCCGATCTCACCCCTCGGCAGGAAGAGATTGAGCGGTCGCCTCTGCGGTTTACTTGGGAATTCCGCCAGCCAAAGTATTATCAACCCGCGACAGAGGCGGGCGTGGGGCCTGCCCCGATGGCCATCGGGGTGGTATTCAGTGAGCGCGATCCGATTCTGCCGGACACCCTTGAGCAGCGGCTCAGGGGCTACCGCCTGGCGCAAGAGTTCGGCGTAGCGGATCCCATTTTCGGCTATCAGAGCTTGGTCAGGGTCTACCTGCCAACAAAGACACAAAGTCGTCCGGAGGGGAGGGTTTGAGAGATGGAAGAAGTGCCGAAGAAAAATCGGATGTGGGCTTTCATTATCATCGGGTTCTTCTCGCTCGTGAGCATTTTTACCTTCACTCTCAGCGAGTACTACATCTACCTGTCGGCCTATCTGTGGTTCGGGTTCGTGTACGGCGTCTGCCTCCAGTACGGGAGGTTCTGCTTCTCCTCGGCGTTCCGGGACCTCTTCGCCGTGGGGGTGCCGCGGATGGCCGTGGGGATCATGATTGCCATGATCCTGTTCGGATTCGTCTCCGCCTTCGTCACGGCGACCGGGATGAGCACCTTCCATGCCGCCCCTTACGGGATCCACGCGGTCATCGCCGGGTTCATCTTCGGCATCGGGATGGTGCTGACGGGCGGCTGCGCGTCCGGTTCCCTGTACAAGTCCGGCGAGGGGAACGGGGTGGCGATGCTCGTAATCCTCTCCATCAGCGTGACGCAGGCAATCTTCGTGGACATCGGCGGGTGGTTCAACAACCTCGCGCCGCAATCGTGGCATGACTCCGCCGCCGCCAAAGGCCTCCCGCTCGCCATCAATGCGACGGACGGCTGGATGGACATGTACCTCGCCGGTTACGTCTGGAACCAGCCGACGACGACATATGCCGAGGTGTTGAAGTTCACCAACCCCTTCCTGTCGGCCTATATCAGCAACGTCCTAGTCGGCATTGTCGCGCCCGCGGCGCTCGTCCTCCTGTGGGTGTACCTCGTGTGGGTGAGGAGGTCGTACTTGAAGAAGCAGGCGAGGGATGGGAAGCCGAGCAATGGATTCCTGGTAGAGCTGCAGGGGTACTGGGGCATGATTGCCGCCTCCAAGCGGACGGCCATCGCCGGCCTGGGCCTGGGGATTGCCGCCGGGTTGCACATGTTCGTCATGAAGGGGCTCCAGATCAAGTTCGGCGTCCAGAACTTCGGCGAGCTGATGCCCAAAATCGGCTCCACGTTCGGGATCTCCATCAAGGGGACGGTCTTCGACCCCGGCTACTGGTACGTGACGACGCAGGAGGCGCAGTGGGTGGGATGGGTCTTCAACAAGCTGGGCTGGGAGAACATGGACAACATCTACTTCGGCTTGAACAACGGGATCCCCAACCCGCTCCTCAATCCGGCGGACTGGATGTCCGTCGCCCTCATCGGCGGCGCGGCCGTGATGGCCCTCCTGCATAATGAGTTCAAGTGGAAGGCCCCGACCCGGGAGCTGGCCATGTGGGCCATCATCGGCGGGGCGCTGATGGGGATCGGCTCCCGGCTCGGCCTGGGGTGCAATGTCGGGGCCTTCTTTGTCCGTGTCTCCCAGGGGGACCTTTCCGGCTGGATGTTCGGGGTCGGGATGATCGCCGGGGCCTACCTGGGGGTGAAGTTCTTCAATTGGTACACGGAGCGGAAAATGGCGAAAGAGGTCGCCATGTGCGAGTTGTAACACCCAATTTCAAGGAGGGGGAATTCTCATGGCCATGAAGTTTGAAAAGACGGCGAACGGGGCATTCCTGTTGGATGTGACCGGGTATGTCTGCCCGCATCCACAGCTCTACACCAAGAAGGCGCTGGAGAAGATAGGGGAGGGGGATACGCTGGAGGTCGTCTTCGACAACCCGTCTTCGGGGGAGTCGATCGCGGCCATGTGCGACACGGTCGGCCACGAGATCTTCGAGCGGTCCACGGAGGGCGGAAAGTATAAGTGGAAGATTAAGAAGGTCGTGTTGGTGTAACCGAGCCACCTGGCGTGGGGGGAGAGGGCAGAGGGATGAAAACCAGTCTATGGGTCGTGTTGCTGTTTGTCGTGGCGTGGTTGAGCTTTTTGGTTGGCTACGCCGTGTCGTCGCACACCGGCTATAAACACCGGATTGCGGGCGCTCCGGCAGGCGCCGGAGGGTACGGCGCGGCGGGGGGCGGATACGGCGCGGCCGGCGGCGGCTATGGCGCGCCGGCTGCGGGAGGCTACGGGGCGCCGGCGGCAGGCGGTTACGGGGCCCCGGCGGCGGGCGGCTACGGAGCACCGGCAATGGGCGGCGGCTATGGGGCGCCCTCTGGCGGCTACGGCGCGCCGCCGGCTGCGCCACAGGCGCCTGGACCGGGGGGCGCCCCAGGGGAGCCCCAGTACGTGGTCAAGCCGGACCAGGCTGAGTAGAAAGCGTTCTCATTTCAGGGGAGGACCGATGAAGCTGCTGATCGCGGTCGATGGTACCAAGGGAAGTCAGGCGGCTTTTGAGATGGGGGGCAGGCTGTGCGCTTACAGCCGTCCGGAGCGCGTGGTGTTGATCTATGTGGAAAAGTTCGGACCGGCCGTTGTGGATGAAATGCTCGGACACTCGGAGATGTCGGCGTTGAGGGAGATGCTGCAGGGGACCGAGTATCAGGAAACGCTGGATCAGAAAGCCGAGACTATTCTGGGGTATTACAAGAAGGCGTTAGAATCGAAAGGGGTTGCGGGCGTCAAGACGATTGTGAAAGAAGGCCATCCTGCGGATGAGATCCTTCAGGCCGCGGCGGAAGAGGGAGTGGACCTAATTGTGGTGGGTTCCAGGGGCAAGCGGGCCCATTCCCTGTTGATGGGAAGCGTCAGCCGTGAGATCGTGAACCGGGCCGAGATTCCGGTGCTCGTCGTGAAGACTCCGGAGCATCTGGGATAGC
>JACRHK010000181.1 GCA_016217625.1 Nitrospirota bacterium | reverse complement strand
CTTAACGTGTAACGTGCGACGTGCAACGTGTGGCGGTCTATTGCTATGTTCGACAAATTCCACGAAGAGTGCGGCATCTTCGGCGTCTACGGCCACAAGGAGGCGGCAAACCTGACCTACCTGGGGCTGTACGCCCTGCAGCACCGGGGGCAGGAGGGGGCCGGCATCGTCGCGTCGGACGGCGAGCGCCTGCACGCCGAGAAGGCGATGGGGCTGGTGGCCGACATCTTCACGGAGGAGCGGCTCCGATCCTTGACGGGCCATATCGCCATCGGCCATAACCGCTACTCCACGACCGGCTCCAGCCATCTAAAAAATGTCCAGCCGATTCTGGTGAACTATGCTCTCGGGGGACTTGCCCTGTCGCACAACGGCAACCTGGTCAACGCCGGGCTCCTGCGGGATGAGTTGGAGGCCTACGGTTCCATCTTTCAGTCCACCACCGACAGCGAGGTGATCATCCACCTCATCGCCCAATCGCGCGGCCGGACGCTGTTTGAGCGGGCGGTGGAGGCCTTGCAGCGGGTCCAGGGGGCGTACTCCCTGCTGCTCCTGAGCGAGGGTGAGCTGCTGGCCATCCGCGACCCCTACGGGTTCCGCCCCCTGTGCATCGGGGATCTTGACGGCGCCTATGTCATTGCCTCAGAGACATGCGCTCTGGACCTCATCGAGGCGCGCTATATTCGGGATGTGGAGCCCGGCGAGGCGGTTGTGATCGACGGGTCGGGGCTCCACTCCTACCACCCCTTCCCGCCGGCCGTGCGGCGGCCCTGCATCTTTGAGTACATCTACTTCGCCAGGCCGGACAGCCGGATCTATGGCTACCCCGTGCACCCGATCCGGAAGGCCTTCGGCCGCCAGCTTGCCCGCGAGACGGGCGTGGAGGCCGACCTCGTCATCCCCGTCCCCGACTCCGGTGTGCCCGCCGCCCTGGGATACGCCGAGGAGTCCGGCCTTCCCTTCGAGCACGGGCTTATCAGGAACCACTACGTGGGGCGGACATTCATCGAGCCGCAGCAGACGATCCGCCACTTCGGCGTGAAGATCAAGCTGAACCCGATTCGGGATGTCCTGGAAGGGAAGCGCGTGGTCATCGTGGACGACTCGATTGTCCGCGGGACCACCAGCAAGAAGATCGTCAAGATGGTCCGCGACGCGGGCGCCAAGGAGGTCCATCTCCGGATCAGCTCGCCGCCGACCACGCACCCCTGCTTCTACGGCATCGACACCCCCACCCGCGGGGAGCTCATCGCCTCAAGCCATGCCGTGGAGGAAATCCGCCGCTACGTGACGGCCGACACGCTGGGGTACCTGAGCCTGGAAGGGATGCTCAAAGTGGTCCCCCATGCCGCCGACGGCTTCTGCCACGCCTGCTTCAGCGGCGACTATGCCGTCCCCTTCCCCTGGGAAGCGATCCAGCAGCTCGGGCTGTTCGAACACTAGGGGTCGGCTTGGGCCGTTCCAATGGCATTGGCAGGATTTGAAAAGCTCATGCCCCTACAGCGCATGTCTCTTGAGGAGACGTCGCTGGCAGGCGGAGATCGTTGGAACGGCCCTTGATGAATATTCCGCATCTGCCGGCGTCTAATTCAGTACAAGCGACAGACGAGGAGCTGGTTCGGCGTTTCCAGGCGGGGGAACCGGACGCCGCGTTCCGCATCCTGGTCGAACGGCACCAGAAGAAAGCCTTCCGCATCGCCTACGGCGTGCTCCAAGACGAGGAGGGGGCGCGGGATGTCTGCCAGGAAGCCTTTCTCCGGATCTACCGGGCGCTGCCCCGTTTTGAGGGGCGGTCCAGTTTCTCCACCTGGCTCTACCGGATCGTGACAAACGCGGCGCTGGATCAGCGGCGACGGCTAGAGAAGGAGCGGGCCGTCTTCTTTGACGACCGGCGGGACGTGGAGGGGGAGGCAGAGGGGGAGGCTCCCCGGGTGTGGATTCCGGGCGCCGACCGGGAGGTCGAGAATAAAGACCTGGCAGCGGCCCTCCGGCTGGCCATCCAGGATCTCTCCCCTGAACACCGGGCCGTCATTGTCCTCCGGGAGGTGGAAGGTCTCTCCTATAGAGAGATCGCCCGGACAATCGGCTGCTCGGAGGGGACGGTCATGTCCCGCATTCACTATGCCCGGAAGCAGCTGCAAACCGCCTTCCACGCCTTTCGTGAGGGAAGAGGCTGACCTGTAAAACCATTGCGCCGCTCATCGAGGCCTATCTGGATAACGCGCTGGATCCGGCGCGTCAAGCCGCTCTCCATCAGCATTTGGAAGGTTGCCCCGCCTGCCGGCAGGATCTGGCGGAGCTGGAAGAGATGCGCCGCCTGCTGCGCGAGGAGGTAGAGGAGGTCGTTGAGCGCCAGGACTATGCCGGGATGTGGAGTCGGATCGAGGAGGCGGTGCGGAGGCCGCCCGAACCGGTCTCCTCCATACGGTGGGGGAGTGCTTGGCTGGATGTTCCCCGATGGGCCTTTGCCTCAGCCATGGGCGTCCTTCTCGTCGCAGCAGGGCTGTTCCTCCACTACGGCGGACCATTTGAGCAGGACATCTTGCCGCCGAACGCTTGCATCGTCTCCTCCGTCGAGAGCAACAACCTCGTCCTCGTCCTACCCGGGGAACAGGGGCAGCCCACGGTTATCTGGGTCTATGATCAGCCCAAGGAGAATGGGGCGTGATCCGCCTGAGGCGGAGACTATGGCCGGTGGGCATCGCCGTGCTGGTCCTGGGCTGGTGTCTGGTGCTTCCGGCTGAAGCCGTCTCGGGCGCTGCCGTCGAAGTCCGGGTGATCTATGGGACCCATGCCGAGCGGGGGCTGGACCCCCAGTTGCAGTCCCTCCAGGGCGAGCTCAGGCCGCTGAACTACTCTGCGTACCGGCTGCTCGACAGGCGGAGCTTCCGCCTGCCGTTCGGCCGCTCGTGGGAGGTCTCCCTGCCCGATGACCGCGTCTTGATTATCGTGCCGCGCAACGCCGAGAGGGGGATGATTAATCTCCGGGTGATGGTGGCCGGACGGGGAGGGACGGTCGTGAACACGACCCTGCGGCTGGCCAGCGGCGGCACCGTCATCGTGGGCGGGCCCGCCTACCGCCAGGGCGTCCTCATCCTCGCCGTCACCGCCCGCGCGCAGTAAGGCTCACTCCACGGCAACCTGTACGTCTGACCCTTGGATCCGGACGGGGTAAGTCTGGAGCCGGACGTCGGGGTTGATTGGGGAGACGCCGGTCTTCACGTTGTACTCCCAGTAGTGCCAGGGGCAGGTGACGATGTCGCCCTCCAGGTCTCCCTCGCCCAGCGGACCGCCGCGGTGTGCGCAGGTGTTGTCGATGGCGTAGTAGGCGCCCTCCACGTTGAAGATCGCCACGCTCCTTCCGTTGACCATCACGGTCTTCCCCTCTCCGGGGGAAAGGTCTTCTTTCTGCATCACGCTCCGATATTCTGCCATGACTGTCATCCCTTTCATGGTAAGGTTCGAAACCCGAAGTCTTTGACCTCGGACATTGGACGTTGGACTTGATTATCCGATCTCCGTCTTCAGCCCCTGGGGCATCTTGATCTCCCGGGCATGGTTGATCGTCCAGGCAGTCCGGTGCGTCACGGCGTCAATGAGCGTGCTGGCCGAGGGCATCCCCGTGCCGCTCTGCTTCACGCCGCCGAAGGGGAGGTGCACCTCCGCCCCAATGGTCGGCAGGTTCACGTATCCCAGGCCGTATTCGCACTCCTCGCGGATGAATCGCGCCTTCCGGTAGTCCTCGGTTATCACGGAGACGGCCAGGCCGTACTCCGTGGCGTTGGCAACGGCCACCGCCTCCTCCAGATCGCGGAAGGGGAGGAGGGCCACGTGCGGACCGAAGACCTCCTCCCGGAGGACGCGGCTGCGGGGGTTGTGGGCCATCCGGTAGATATGGGGGGTGAGGAAGTGCCCCTTCGCATGGGCAGGCCCGTCCGGCCGTCTCCCTTCCAGGAGGATCATCGCCCCCTCTTCCCTGGAGAGGGCGTTGTACCGCTCCACCTTCTCCCGGGCCGAGGCGCTGATCAAAGGCCCCATGAAGATTTTCTCATCCAGCGGATCGCCCACCGTAATCCGGCGGGCGGTTTCCACGAATCGGCGTTCAAATTCATCCAGCACCCGCTCGTGGACGATGAGGCGGCTCGCCGAGGTGCAGCGCTGGCCCGTCGTCTTGAAAGCCGAAAGGATGGCCGCATTCACCGCAAGGCTCAGGTCGGCGTCTTCGCAGACGATGAGGGGGTTCTTTCCTCCCATCTCGCAGGCGGCCATCTTCCGGTAATCCGCGGCGCAGACCGTCTTGATCTGAGAGCCGACCTCGTAAGAGCCGGTGAAAAGGACGACGTCCACATCCGGATGCCGAATGAGCGGGTCGCCCGCCTCCTCGCCGATCCCATGGACGAGGTTGAGGACTCCCGGCGGCAGGCCCGCCTCGGCGAATAGCTCCACGATCCGCTGGCCGGTGCGGGGCGTCTCCCTGGAGGGCTTGAATACGGCCGTGTTCCCCTCCACCAGCGCGGGTCCGAGGAGCCAGAGGGGGATGGCGAATGGGAAGTTCCAGGGCGTGATGACGGCCACGACCCCTTTGGGGCGGCGGCGCATGAAGGAGTCCTTTTCCGGGATCTCCGAGGCGACGACGTCGCCGTACGGCATCCGCGTCGCGCCGAAAACGTACTGGGCCATGTGGATCCCTTCTGTCACGTCGGCCCGCGCTTCGTTGAGCGCCTTTCCGCACTCGCGGCTGACGAGCCGCGCGATCGCTTCATGGTCGCGCTTCACGAGCTGGACAAAGGCGTCGAAGTATTCTCCCCGCCGGATCCGGGAGAGGCGCCGCCAGGCGGGAAAGGACTCCCGCGCCGCTTCCACGGCAGCCTGGACTTCCTTGGCGGTAGAGCGTGGAAAGGCGCCAATCAGCTCATCGGTGTTCGCGGGGTTCCGTTTCTCGAACGCTCCTCCCGAGGCCGAAGCCGTCCATGCTCCGTGGATGTAGTTCCGCCCGGTTTCCATGATTTACCTCCAGATAAGGATTCGAGGGGTCAAGGGCACAATTGAAGGCTTACTCGACACCTGGGCCCCTTGACCGCTGTCATTCAATTATAGCGTTGCGGTAAGCGTGTGGCAAACCGCGGGCATCAGGTAACTCTGGGGGGCAGTAGTGTGAATAAACCCCTCCCTTCCTTCGTCTATTAGAGCAAGAAGGGGAAGAAACACCTCGCAGAAAGGAGGAAGTCATGAAACGGCTGCTGGCATTCATCATGATTGGGGTATTGAGTTTGGCGCTGCTCCTGCCGTCGGAGGCTCTGGCGGGCGCCAAGCAGCGCCACCGTTGGGAAGGGGTAGCCATCGGCCTGGGGGCGGCCCTGCTCCTGGGGGCAATGGCCCATCAGGCGGCGGCCCCCCCCATGGTCGTCGAGCCTGAGCCGGTCTATTATGCGCCACCCGACCGCGCCTGGATTCCCGCGCATTACGAGGTCCGGTATGTGAAGGACGGGTACTGGACGAAGGTCTGGGTGCCGGAGTACTACGACGCCTACGGCCGCCATATCCATGGTTACTATGACGACCGCTATGTCGAACGGGAACGCCCCGCGCGCGTCTGGGTTCCGGGCCATTGGGAATAGGGCGGATTTACCCCGTTAGAAAATACCGCCCCGATGGCCATCGGGCGTGAACCCCGTTACTCCCCGCCATGAATGGCGGGGCTTCCTGGGAGGAACGGGGTGAAGCGCCCGTTTTTCTAACGGGGTTTACTCGGTAGTCTGGAAGGGCCTGCCGGAAAACCCGGCAGGCTTTTAATGCCCTTCACCCCCGCCGCAAACTGCCGACACATTCTGAGTCGGACAGGTTACAGGCGCTCTCCAGACAGAAACCCATCGGGTGAGACGATTTTGAGCCGGTTCAAGCCTAATGGTTTCAGTTTTTTTGTTGGAATTTCGAGCAGGTCTTTGTCCCCGGTCAAGAGAAAGTCCGCTCTAACCCTGAGACAGAGGCTCAAATAGGCATTGTCCTTCCTGTCCCTTGAGAGTTCGATCTTTTTTGCAGGGATGACTTCTTTCGAGTGAGAAAGCAGGGTTGAAACGATCGTGCGAAGACGCCTGGTTTTCGATGCGCCGAGTTTGTCTTCGAGCTCGACCAGGAGAGAGGAGAACTCCAGCCTGATCTCAGGCGAGGTGAACACCTCACAGGTCCGCAGTGCTTTTAAGAATGCCTTTCTCGGCGTGCCGCCGAACAACGCAGAAACCAGAACATTCGCATCCACCACCACCTTAGGCATAGGCCCTTTTTCTCACCGTTTCAAGCGCCTTCAGGATATCAACCTCTGTAATCCCGCTTTCCTTCAACAAGGAGCCTGCTTCTTCAAGCAATGCCTCGGCCACGGCGATCTTGTCCTTGAACGGGATGATCAGGCCGACCGGTTTGCCCCGCTTGGTGATGACGACTTTTTCGCCCTTCTCCACCTCCTCTCTGAGGAGCTTGGTTGCCGTGGAGCTGAATTCCCGCACATTTACGAATCTCATCGCGTCTACCTCCTTAAAACGTCAGTATAATTGTCCGAACATTTTTTGTCAAGAGCCGTTAGGCTTCGCGGTCGTTACACCGCTCCTTCAAGAAAACCCCTGACTTCGGGGTGGACATCGTGGGTAGGGAATATTCTCGCGTGCATATTTCAAGACCGGACAGCCTTTTTCATAGGTGACCTTGAGTTTATTCCTGACCCGCCGGATTGGACGAACCAGTGAAGAAGACCTCTCCAAAGTGATCGAAGGGTTCTTCGAACTGGTGGGTTGATTCTTTCCTAATCTTGCGTTTGGCAAGTCTGCCCTATTTTATCTTAGGGTTCAGATGAGGTCATACGCTTAACCACCTGTTTTTCCGTTGAAATAACGGCATCTTAAGAAAGCACTTGACATAGGGGGATGGACTGTTATAAAGTAAGGTCAACAAATGTTGACTCTATGAAAAGCGAACTGACAGAGCGGCAGCAAACCGTCCTTCGCTTTTTGAGCGAGCACCAGGAGAAGCAGGGGTATCCTCCGACAGTGAGGGAGCTGGCCCGCTTCCTGGGACTCCGGGGGCCGAAAATGGCCTACAAGTACCTCCGCACGCTCGAAGAGAAGGGGTATCTCAGGCGGCAGGCGCGACGGTCCAGGGGCATCCATGTCCGGGGACAGGTTCGGCATCCGGTTTGCCGTCTCCCTATCCTGGGACAGATTCGGGCAGGGCGGCCGCAACTGGCCCTGGAGGACATCGAGGGGTACTTGGCCGTGGATGCCGCCTTCTGCAAGGGGCCGCAGGACTTTTTCCTCCGGGTGAAGGGGGGCAGTATGATCGAAGCCCATATCCTGGAGGGGGACTATGTCCTCGTTCATCCCCAGGCGACAGCCGAAGAGGGGGAGATGGTCGTCGCTCTGGTGGGGGAGGAGGCCACGGTGAAGTATTTCTATCGCGAGGGGGAGTCCGTCCGCCTTCAACCGGCCCATCCGACGATGCCTCCCATTGATATTCATCCCGGCGAGGGGGAGGTTCAGATCCTGGGGAAGGTCGTGGGGGTGGTGCGAAAGATTTAAATGCAAAATGAAAAATGTAAATTGCAAATTTTAAATTTTGCATTTTGAAATTTGCATTTTGCACTGAAGCATGGAAGATGATTACCGAGGTTGGAGAGTGCATCAGGGTCGCTGCCGTCTTCGGACCGGGGGGTGAAGTAGAACCCAAGTGGTTCATCTGGCGGGGACGGACGTACAAGATCGAGAAGGTGACGTTTGCCTGGAAGGTGAAAGAGGGGAGGGCGACGGTCCATCACTTCTCCGCGAGTACGGGGACGGCCCTCTACGAGATCTGCTACCACACGGAGACGCTCCAGTGGCGTCTCATGGCTGTGAGTCCGGAATAGCGGTCCGTAGGAGGGCGGGTGCAGTGCCCGCGCCCTACGAAAAGCTACGAAAAGCGTTAATCCCGTAGGGCAGGCCGCCGTGCCTGCCGTTTCCAAATTGACATGATCCCCGAATTGGCCTAGCATCGGGTGGGGGGAGACAACATGGACGCCCTTCAAAAGCTGGAGGTTCTGGGCACCTCGGCCCAGGACGACGTCTGCGCGCCCACGGAGATAGGGCGGGCGCGGGTGCATCACCCGAAGCGCGCGAAGTGGCTGGGCGGGATCTCCTACTGCACTCTCCCCGGCGGCCGCCGGATGCCCCTCCTCAAGACCCTCTTCACGAACGTCTGCGAATACGACTGCGCCTACTGCGAGCACCGCGTCCAGCGCGACGTCCCCCGCGTGAGCTTCCGTCCCGACGAGCTGGCCGCCCTTTTCATGGATCTCCTGAGACGCAGGAAAGTCGAAGGGCTCTTCCTCACCTCCGGCGTCACGCGCCGGGTCAACACCGTGATGGACCGGATGATCGACACGGCCGAGATCCTCCGGAAGCAGTACGGCTATCAAGGATACCTGCACCTCAAGATCCTTCCCGGGGCAGACCCGGCCCATGTCGAGCGGGGCCTCCAACTGGCGAGCCGGGTCTCGATGAACCTGGAGGCCCCGAGCGCCGAGCGGTTGGGGGCGCTTTCTTCCGTGAAGCGGTTTAACGAGATTCTGGAGCGGATGGCCTGGATCCGCCGGATGCAGCAGGAGCTTCCCGGGAAGATCCCCTCCGGCCAGATTACCCAGTTTGTCGTGGGGCCGGCGGGGGAGTGCGACCAGGAGATCCTTCTCACCAGCGACTATCTCTATCGGAAGCTCGACGTCCGGCGGGCCTACTACAGCGCTTTCCACCCCGTGTCCGACACGCCCCTGGAGGGGTGCGCGCCCACGCCGCTCTTAAGAGAACACCGGCTCTATCAGGCCGACTGGCTCCTCCGGTTCTACGGCTTCTCTGCGGGCGAGATCCCGTTTGATGGCGAGGGGAACCTCCCGCGGGCGGCGGACCCCAAGATGACCTGGGCCTTGCGTCATCCCGAATGGTTTCCCGTGGAGGTCCTTCAGGCCGACTACGAGACGCTCCTCCGCGTTCCAGGCATCGGCCCTGTCTCGGCCCGGCGCATCGTCGAGCGGCGGCGAGAAGGGTTCCGGGACGCCAAGGATCTCCAGTGCCTGGGGGCCGTGATGAAACGCGCCGCGCCGTATCTCCTGCTGGGCGGCAAGCGGCTGGTTGAACCAGTGGCGGATGCTTCCCCTCCGGTGCAACAGCTTACGTTCTGGGAGGAGCGGTGATGAAGTCTTGATTGACATCTGTGTGGATGTCTAATAAGATGTCTAAATAGACATCTTATCGGAGGTATGGCTATGAAGGGACAATCGCTAGAAAAAAAGACGACAGTGACGTTGCCTTCTTGGGAGATTGAGGCACTCGATCAGGCTGTTAAGGAGGGTGCAGGGAAGAATCGTAGTGATCTGATTTCACGGGCAGTGGAAGTGTATCTGAAACGCCGAAAGAAAAAGAAGTTGGAGTCGCTCATGATGGACGGATACCGGGAGAACGCGGAACGAGACCTTGCAATTTACCAGGACTTGGAGGGTGCCCTGCTCGATGCCCCGGACTATTAAAAGAGGGGAAATTTACTGGGTGAATTTCGAGCCTGCCAAAGGTTCAGAGCAGGGCCGGGTCCGACCGGCCCTAGTCATCCAGAACGATATAGGAAATCTGTATTCTCCCATTACGATTGTTGTGCCGATAACCTCGAAGGTCGGCAAGAAGCAGTACCCACAAACGATTTATCTCCCAGCCGGAACAGGAGGCCTCTTGAAAGATTCGGAAATTCTTGCCAATCAAATCCGCGCGATCACGAAAGAGAGGATTCAGGAGAGAATTGGCTCCCTATCCCACGAGGAGATGAGGAGGGTCGAACAAGCCATCCTCCTTGCGTTGGGCATGTATGATTACCATTTGTGAGAGGTGCTTTTTGTGGGGAAGAAGGTGATTGTTGGGGTTATCGGAGGCGGCGAAGCCACGCCTGAGACCCTGGCAGTGGCCGAGCGGCTGGGAGAATTGATTGCCGAGAAGGGGTGGGTGTTGCTGAACGGGGGACGGAGCGCCGGGGTGATGGACGCTTCGGCCCGGGGAGCCAAGCGGCGCGGGGGACTCACGGTGGGCATCCTCCCCAGCCGGGACAACCGGGATCGCGGGACATCGGAGCATATCGACATCCCCATCTACACGGGGATGGGCGACGCCCGCAACTGCGTCAACATCCTCTCCAGCGATGTGATCATCGCCTGCCCCGGCCGGGAAGGGACGATCTCCGAGGTCGCCCTGGCTTTGAAGAACGGCAAGCCGGTCATCTTCCTGGGGTTCGAGGATCAAGGGCTGTTCAGGAGCGGCCCGCACAGGAGGTCCGTGCGGGATGCTGCTACTCCCGAAGAGGCTGTCCGGAAGGCAGAGGAGGTTCTTGCCGATCGCGCGTGAACAGGATGCCTCCTTGACAGCAGGATTGAATAAGTATATGTTGTAAGTATAAATAATACGCATCATATGGAGGTATCCCATGGGGAGCATGTTAAAAAAACTGAACTTCTTTGTCGAGGAGGGCGTTCGCAGGGAACTTGAAAAGCTGGTGCCTGCCGGACAAAAGAGCAAGATCATCAACGAGGCCTTGCGGAAAGAGTTGCTGAGGATCAAGAGGGAAAAAGTGACCGCGAAGCTTCTCGCTTTGAGGCCCAGGGAAGCCACGTTTTCAAAGAGAGAAATCGTTGCGATGCTGAAGAGGGATAGGAGACGAGCAAGTTGAAGGTCTTTGTTCCGGATGCCTCGGTCATTCTGAAGTGGGTCCTGGGAGAGGATGAAGAAAACCGGGGTCCTGCCGGCAGTCTCCTGAGAGGCTGGCTTCATCAGGAACATGAATTCATCCTGCCGTCTCTCTGGTTCTATGAAGTCGGAAATGTCCTGGGACTGAAGAGGCCGAAAGACGCTGAAAGGATTCTTG
>JACRHK010000177.1 GCA_016217625.1 Nitrospirota bacterium | reverse complement strand
CGTGTCCCCCTTCTTGATGTTGCCGAACGTTTCAACGGTGGGTTCCCCCCCCAGGCCGACCTTGACGTTAAAGCCGTACACCCCCTTGAGGTCTTTCAGCCGCCCTTTGCCTCGGAGCTCCCCCGTTCGGCTCACCTCGGTTTTCCCCTCGGCCTCCATCTCCTTGAGGAGCTCGACGAGATCCCCAATCCCTCTGAAGAGATCGCCAAGGCCGAATCCGCCACTCCCACCTTTTGTTCCCGCCATGACGTCCTCGTCCTCCTTACTTGTTCACCCGCCGAGGCGGGTCTCGAGCCGGTCCAGGCGCTCCCTGAGCTGCCGGTTCTCCTCCTCCATGGCCTTCGCTTTCGAAGAGAGAGCGGGGTCGCTCTGCCACCAGTCGATCCCCATCTCCTTGGCCTTCTCCACCGAGGCGATGAGGAGCCGGATCTTGATGTTCAGAAGCTCGACGTCGGCCAGGCAGATCTTGATATCCCCGGCGATGACGATCCCTTTGTCGAGGACACGCTCGAGGATGTCGGCCAGGCTGGTGGTCTGGACGCTGTGCGCGATGTTCTGTGGCATGTCGCCCCTATCGTCCGAGTCTCGCCGCCTGGGCCCTGGCCCCGCAGGACGGGCAGAAGCGGTAGTCGTTCTCGTAGATGTAGCGCCAAGTGCCCCCGCACTCCGGGCAGCTTCGCGTCAAGGCCTCCCCGCACTTCGGGCAATGCTTGAGCGCCCCCCAGGTGGTCTCCCCGCACCCCGGACACTTGAATGATCCCTCCATAACGTTCACCTCCCGTTCAGCCTTCGCCCTCAGGCGGTTTTCCTGGCGGCGATCTGCTGCCCTATTCGCTCGTAGGACACCACCTCCAGATCCTGACCCAGCTTGACCTCGTAGAGATTCCGCTCCCGCACCACGGTGGGGATCCCGAGGGCTTTGATGAACTCGCTCGGCTCGATCACCTCAACCTGAACCTCCCAGCCTTCGGGGGTCTTGCTTATCTTGACGATGGCCCCTTCTTTCTGGAGCGTCCCCCTGAGAAAGTCGGTGGCCGCTTTCCTGACCTCTTCGATCTTCATGCTCCATCCCTCCTCACGCGGCGTGCGGCTTTTCCGTCACGCCTTCGCCCCCACCGATCGCTCCAAGACCCGGGCCCTCCGCGCCTGACTCGAACCCCGCGTCGTCGTCGGCCTGCAGGACCGCGTTCAGCCTCGCTTCCCACTCAGCCGCCTGCCGGCTGTACTCCTCCTCGCCGATCTCGTCCATCTCGTAGAGGAGCTGGAGCTCCATGAGTTTCTGCTGGAGGTACGCCTCGTCGTTCAGCTCCCGGTCGGCCGTCTCGTGGATCTTCCTGAGAATGCCCAGCAACCCTCTGAAGGGCAGCGCGAGCAGATCGTCAATCAGAAGCATGGCCCCCTCCTACGCGACGTTGATGATGAGACAGACGAAGTTAAAGGGGGGAAACCCCCCCACGTATTTGAACGCGATCCGCTCCCGGTAGCGTTCAGCCAGCCCGTTCATCGCCCGGTTAAAGGCGGCTTCCCGGTCGCGGTCCACCAGGAAGGCGGCGTTCATGATCATCCGCTCTCCCAGGAGCCGGTGGGTCAGGCGGAAGTCGCAGCAGGCTTGCTTCAGCGCGTCAACGATTTCCTCCCGGACCCTGTCCTTCGCGGCCTTGAGGGCCTCCTCCACCATCCTCCCGATCTCCACGAGCTGCCAGTGGGCCTTCTGGGGTGGCAGGGAGGCGATGGCCTCTTTCCGGCGCTTGATCTCATCGTGCTCCTCGAGGATCTCCTGGTAGATCAGCGTCTCGTGGAAGACGGCCTTCACCCCCACCTCCACCTTGTGGCGCATCTTTTTCAGGAGGGCCCTGAAGTCGTCATACTCTCTTTCCAGGATGGTCCGCACCCGGGCTTCGTTCTCGGCAATGGTGCAGAACCTGGCGGGAAGGACGGTGTGGCGGTTGAAGACGGCCTCGATGGCCCGCTCGTGAGCCAGCGAGTTCTCCCGGGAGACCGGATAGCGCATGACGGGGGAGTCGCTCACGATGGCTGCGATGTCGCGATACGAGATGGGCGTGAGCTCGTTCCCGCGGTCGCCGATTCCCTGCAGGCCGAAGCGCTCCCCCTCGGCCCCCTCGGTGATGCAATAGATGTATTTCCCCTCGCGAGCCATGATGGGCCGGCTACTCCTCAGGGTGGAGGGCGAGGTGGACGAAGTTGTAGGGCGGCACGGGCCCCACGTAAGTAAACTTGATTCGCTCCCGGTAGCGGAGATCCAGGCGCTCCACCTGGTCGTCAAACTCCTTCTCCCGGTTCCGATCCACCAGAAACGCCGCGTTCAGGAGCATCTTGTCCCCGATGGTGCGGTTGAGCCGGTGCTCAACCGAGAGCCTCTTCAACCCGCTGAGAAGCTCGTCCCCTTCCCGCTCCTTTTTCGCCACCAGGGCGGCCTGGACCATCTCGCCGACAGCGATCCGCTGGGCATGGGTCTGGTGGGCGGGCCGCTCGGCGATCTCGGCTTTCAGACGCTTGATCCCCTCGTTCTCGTCCACGATCTCCTGGAAGAGGCCGTCCATGTGCTTCCAGAGGGCTTTGACCCCCAGCTCCACCTTGGCGTCCATGTCCCTCAGGAGATGTCCTAGCTCCCGGTGCCGCCGATCGAGGAGGTGCCGAATCTCCTCGGCGTTCGCCGCCACGGTGCAGAACCTGACCGGCAGCACGGTCTGCTCCTTCATGACCCGCTCCAGGACCCGCTCGTGCGCCAGGAGGTTCTCTTTGCTGAGCACATATCTGCCCATCGGCGCGTTGCTGACAACCGCGCTGAGGTCCCGGCACGCGATCGTCTCCACCTCCCGGCCGCCAATGCCGATGGGACCAAAGTTCCGCTCTTCACTGGTCCCGATGATCCCGTAGAGGTACTGCCCCTCCTCACGCACTGCCGGCCTCCAGCGACCACTGGAGGAGTCTCACCGCCACTGCCTCCCTGACGTCGCGCGCGCGAAAAGACGAGCCCACCTGGAGATATTCCTTCAGGAGCCGGTAGGCCTCGGTCACTGTCTCAAACGTCCCGTCTATCCTGTCGCGGACTTTGCCTGCCTGCCGATAGGCATGGTCCGGGTGGGACTCGTGGGCCAGTGTCCGGTAGGCTTCCCTGACTTCCGAGAGGGGTGCCCATTCCCGCAGGCCTAGTAGGCGCCGGGCCCGGTCAATCTCCTCGAACTCGAACGTCTTGACCTCCACGGTGGCGAAGCTGTAGGGGGGCAGTGGCCCCACGCAGCGGAAGTCAATGGTGTCGCCGTATCGGTCGTCCAGCCGCTCCAAGGTCCCGCCAACCTCTTCCTCCCCGACCCTGGCCACAAGGAAAGCCGTGTTCAGGATCATTCGGTCGTCCAGGAGGGCGTGCGGGCAGATATCCCGCGCCAGGGGCGTGAGGGTCTCGATGATCTCCGCCGCCCGTTCTTCTCGCACCTGGTCCAGCCGCGCCTTGACCAGCTTGCCGATCCGAACCCGCTCCTCTCTGGTCTGCTCCACGGGGCGGGATGCGATCGCAGCCTTTTCTCCCCTGATCTCTTCTTCCTCGCCGATTTTCTGCAAGACTGAATTGAGGTCCTTCCACTGAGCCACCAGATCCAGCTCGATCCTCCCCGTCATGGCCTCGAGCGTGCATCTGAGCTGGGAGTAGCCGGTCTCCAGGATCTTCCGGACCTCGACCGCGTCGCGGGCCACGGTCCCGAACTTCACCGGGATCACCGTGTGGTGCTTCATGACCTGCTCGATCACAGCCTGGTGGGCGACGAGGTGGGGGACGACCTCCTCCCGCTTCATGGATCTGTAGGCCCGGATGGGAGTGGGGCTCACGACGGCGGTCAGATCACGATGGTGAATGGTGGAGACGCGGCACCCATCGAGACCGATGAGGCCCGAGTCTGGCCCCGCCCCGTCCCAGACGATGGCGTAGAGGTGTAAGGTTTCGATCATGTGCTCGCCCCGGACCTCACGCCCTTGCCCCGGCACGCCAGGCAGGGGAGCTTGCTGTTGGCCTCAACCCCGATGCCCCGGCACTGCCGGCATTCGATGTGGGGTTCCTTGATGGAGACGACCCCCTTGCCCAAGCACACGATGCAGGTGATGTTGGTCCCTGGCTTGGACTCCCCACGACCGCCGCAATAGGCGCAGAGGATCGCTGGTGGATCAACCTCCACGTGGCCCCCGCCCCGACAAACCGGGCATCTGATTCCTTTCGACCGGAGCAGGATCCCCGTGCCCCGACAGAAGGCGCAGGCGAAGATCCTCCCCTGGACGACCTGCTGCCTTTCGGCTGCCCCCTTCCCCTTCCGCCCGGACGCCCCCTCCATGAGCTTCATCATGAGACCCGGCCTTCCCATCAGTACTTCATCGAGAACGTCTTCCACTTCTTCTCGTCGGTGGCGTTCCGCTCTGCCGCCTTTTTCCCTCCATTGCTCGGGCGCTCAGTCCGAGCCGACGGCTCCAGGCCCTCCATCTGCTTCTGGATCTCTCCCAGTCGCTTCTGGATCCCCTGGTGGCGCTTGGCCAGGAGCGCCGCCTCCTGCTCCAGCCGCCCCTGCTCCACGCGGAGCATGTAAAGCTCGAGGTAGGCGGACCCCTGTCTCCGTGGTATGGAGCGCTGGCCCGGGGTGCGCATGGATCACGCCGCCTCGGTGGTCCACCAGCAGGCGCTGATGGCCGAGATGCGGCGGGATTTCGCCTTGGCCATCGACCTCCTGGAAGCGGCCATCGAACTGGACCCCACGCCCGAATACCGCG
>JACRHK010000175.1 GCA_016217625.1 Nitrospirota bacterium | reverse complement strand
TCCCCGAGCGCGAGCGCGCCTGGTGGCGGGACCTGGTGGCCGAAGTCTTCGCCCCCTTCGCCCCGATTGCCGATTTTGAGGCCTTCTTCGAAACCCTCTACGGGACATTCGACAGCGCACGGGGCTGGCGCCTCTTCCCCGAGACGACGGAGGCGTTGGAACGCCTGACGGTCCTGGGCTATCCCCTGGGCATCATCTCCAACTTCGACAGCCGACTTCTGACTGTCTGCGAGACGCTGGGGATCCGCCGCTTCTTCGCCTCGATCACCTTCTCCAGCGCGGTCGGGGCGGCCAAGCCCGACCCGGCCATCTTCCGGCACGCCGTCGCCGAGCACGGGGTTACGCCCGGGGAGGCCCTCCATGTGGGAGACAACCCTGAGGGGGATATCGAGGGGGCGCTGGCGGCCGGGCTCCGGGCCGTCCTGGTGGATCGGCGCGGACGGCATGCCGCCTCGCAAGTTCCGACGATTCGCTCACTCTTGGAACTGATCCCCGCCGCTCTGGGTGGTTAGGCCGAGATGAACTGTGCTATACTGAAATTCTCCGCAGGAGCGTGTGCCATGGCATCAAGAAAATCTTCCAACAACCGGCAGATCGTGGAGGAACAACTCCTCGCGCGGCTGGAGACGCTGCGGCTCGAGCCGCACGGGGAATTCCTGCAAGAGATCCTCCTCACGCTGACCCGCCTGGCGGAGAACGGGGTGGACGAGGGTGAACTGAAGATCGTCGACAAGGCCCTCCGGGACCTCCGCTACGCCTTCAAGGTCTTCGCCCCCTACCGGGGCGTGCGGAAGGTGACCCTCTTCGGGTCGGCCCGCGAGCCGATCGACTCCCCCGTGTGCCGGCACGCCGTGGATCTCGCCCGGGCGCTGGTGCGCGAGGGGTACATGGTCATCACGGGGGCCGGCGAGGGGATCATGAAGGCCGGCCAGGAAGGCGCGGGTCAGGACCGCAGCTTCGGCCTCAACATCCGGCTGCCCTTCGAGCAGACCGCGAACATCTACATCCAGGGAAATCCGAAACTGATCCACTTCCACTACTTCTTCACCCGCAAGCTCTTCTTCGTGAAGGAGAGCAACGCCCTCGTCCTCTTCCCCGGAGGCTTCGGCACCCTGGACGAGGCCTTCGAGACCCTGACGCTGATCCAGACGGGCAAGACGGATCCTAAGCCCGTGATCCTGCTCGATGTCCCGGGCGGGAGCTATTGGGCCGCCTGGCGCGCTTTCGTGGAACGCGAAATCCTCGGCCAAGGCCGGATCGCCCCGGAGGACCTCGCGCTCTTCCGGATGACGGCTCGGATTGATGAGGCCGTCGAGGAGATCCGGCAATTCTACCGCCGTTACCACTCCTCCCGGTACGTGAAGGAGCAGTTCGTCATCCGGTTGCAGGCTCCCCTTCCGGAAGCGGCGCTGTCCAGCCTGCACGGGGAGTTCGCCGACCTCCTGAGCGGCGGGACGTTCACGCAGGGCCCCGCCCTGCCAGAGGAGGCGAACGAACCGGAGATCGCCCACCTCCCCCGCCTCTGCTTCCCCTTCAACCGGAAGAGTTTCGGCCGGCTCCGCCAGCTCATCGATCGGATTAACCGGGAGGGGCGAACGTCGTGAGCGTGCGCCTGCCAGCGGAATGGGACTAGCAGGATGAACCGATCCCCCGCCGACCGCTTCCTTTCACCCGAGCCGGTCGTCCGGCTGACGAGCGCCTTTTCGGAGCCCTTCCGGAACGTGGTCGCCACCGCCCGCACCTGCTACTCCCCTTCGGGCATCGTGGAGAGCCGCCCCCTCACGGAGCGCGACGTCCAGATCGCGAAGGGGATCTACAAGGCCGGCCACCACACGACGTTCCAGCACGCCCACTTCCAGTTCGCCCTGGGCAATGTGTCCCGCCAGTTCATCTGGTCGTTCCTCCATTCCCATCCCTTTTACAACTCCGAGCAGGTGAGCCAGCGGTACGTCGCCGTGAAGGCGGGGAGCGTGGCCGTCCCTCCCCTGGGGTCCGAGGCGGCGCGGACCCTGTACGCGCAGGCCGTGGACCGGCAGATGGAGGCCTACCGCGATCTCGCCGTGCGCCTCTACCCCATCGTGAAGCGGGAGTACCTGAAGCGGTTCCGCGTCTCCGACGAGAAGGCCGCGGAAGGGAAACGGAGGGGCGCCTCGCAGCGCAAGCGGCGGGAGGACGACCTCCGCCAGGTGGAGCTCTCCCTCTACCGGTCGACCAAGCGGATGAACGGCGACGTGCTGAAGAAGGCCCAGGAGGTCGCCCGCTACGTCCTGCCGGTGGCCACCTTCGCTTACCTCTATCATACGGTGAGCGGGATCACGCTGCTCCGGTACTGGCGCCTCTGCCGGCAGTACGACGCGCCGCTGGAGCAGCGGAACGTCGTCGGCAAGATGGTGGCGGCCCTCCTGGAGGCCTGTCCCGACTACCGGCTGGTCCTGGAGGACCCGATCCCGCTGGAAGAGATGCCGGAGGCGCGGTTCTTCGCTACCCGGACGCCCGACAGGGGCCATCGGGTGAGCCGCTCCTTTCTCAGCGAGTTCGACGAGTCGCTCAAGGGACGGACCTCCCGACTCCTCGATCATAAGGCGCAGAACGAGTCCCTGCTGGCCCAGGCCGTGCGGGAGGTGCTCGGCGTGACAGCCGGCGAGCTCTCGGACGAGGCGGCCATCGGCCTTGTCCTGGATCCGGCCAGGAACCCCCTGCTGGGGGAGCCCCTCACGCTGACGACCCATTCGAAGCTGATGCGGGCGATGGTCCATCCCTCGTACACCTTCCGCAAGAAGCTCTCGCATACGGCCGACTCGCAGGACCAGCGGCACCGGATGACGCCGGCCTCCCGCCCTATTCTGTCGGCGCACTGGACGGGGGAGCCGGACTATGTCACGCCGGATCTCGCGCGGGAGGATCCGTGGGCTGAGAAAGCCTACCATCAGGTCATGGAGCAGACGTGGGAGGCGATCGAGAAACTCCGCCGCATGGGCGTCCCGATGGAGTTCGCCCTCTACCTCCTCCCCAACGCCACGGCCATCCGTTACACGGAGTCGGCCGATCTCCTGCACCTCCACCACAAGCACGCGATGCGCCTCTGCTACCTCGCGCAGGAGGAGATCTGGCGCGCCTCGGTGGAGGAGGCGATCCAGATCCAAGAGATCAACCCGCTCATCGGCCGCTACCTCCTGCCGCCCTGCTCGCTCAGGGACCTGGCGGAGATGCGGCCGGTCTGCCCCGAGGGGGAGCGGTTCTGCGGCGTGAAGGTCTGGCGCCTGCCGCTGGAGCAGTACCGGAGGCTGATCTGATCAGTACGCGATACTCACGTTGCTGTCGGTGGGTAGTGCCGCGCGCCTGCCTGCCGACAGGGCAGGGAGGTCCTTCCGCTCCTTTTCAGGCGGACAACGGGTTCCGAATAACTGTTTCCCCTCTCCCTAACAGGGAGAGGGAAGAGGGTGAGGGTTCTCCGCCGCAGCGGGCAATCCTCATCCCAGCCCTCTCCTTTTCAAGGAGAGGGGGATGTGCCCCGCGAAACCTACTGGTGGCCTGCTGATAACATGAGCTGTTTAGTGGGAGATATGCCATGATCATCGAGACCTTGGCCGTAGGCGCGCTCCAGTGCAACTGCACGATCCTGGGGTGTCCGACGACGCGGGAGGCGGCCGTCATCGATCCCGGGGACAACGCCGCCCGGATCCTCAAGATCCTCGACCGCCACAACCTCACGTTGAAGTGGCTCCTCCACACCCACGCCCACTTCGACCACGTCGGGGCCACAAAGGCGCTCCAGGAGGCGACGGGGGCGGTCGTCTGTCTCCACCCGGAGGACGTACCGCTCTACGACAACCTGGCTTTGCAGACCGCTTACTTCGGCTTCCCCGCGCCCGAGAAGGCCGAGGTGGGGAAGTGGTTTCAGGACGGCGAGACGCTCGCTTGGGGCGATCATCAATCCGAAGTGCTCCACACGCCGGGGCATACGCCGGGGAGCGTCACGTTC
>JACRHK010000176.1 GCA_016217625.1 Nitrospirota bacterium | reverse complement strand
TGTCCTGATACATTATACATTGAAAGTAAAGTAAGCCATAACAACTCACTCAAGAGGATTCAAAAGCCGGCGCTTTTGAACCGCTGAGTTCAATCGTTAACCGAATCGGAGGGTGGCCTTTACACCGTACCACGCCAGTCTGTACGACTCGATTCCGAGAAAGCCCCGCCCACCTGTCTGCCGGCAGGCAGGCGCAGTCCCCGTGCCATCTGGTCAGCGTGGTACGGGGTTTGCTGTTCTAGGGGCGAAGAAGATTTGCTTGACAAGCGGCGGGCTGTCGGGTAAACAAGAGGGGGAGGAGGACCCCCGATGCGTTCGCTGGGAATCTTGATAGGACTCCTTTTAGGCTTCAGCCTGCTGGCCGGGACGCCGGCTTGCGGGAAGAAGGAGGTCAAGCCGACGGCCGACATGCTCAAGGCCCGCGAGGTGCGGGAAGCCGTGGAGCGTCTGGAGAAGGCCTATGTGGAGCGCGACCCCGCTCGCTTCCTGCAGGGGATTGCGCCCAACTTCCCGGAGCGGGACATCCTGGAGCGGGCGGTGCGCCGCGCGGCCACGGCGTACGATCGCATCGAGCTGCATCTCACCATCACCCTCATCCGCCTGGCGGAGGATCAGGCCCATGTCTCCGTGCAATGGGACGGCCGGTGGCGCGAGGCGGGTACCGGCAAGGAGGCCCTGGAGAAAGGGGGCGTGGTCCTGACGCTCCAGGGGGCCGACCTGCGGGTGACCAAGATCGAGGGAGAGAGCCCCTTCACCCCGTTCCTCCCAGGAAGCCCCCGCCTTTAGGCCCCGATTGAAGCGAGGCTTCACACGGGGCAAGCCGGGGTGGAACGGAGGATTCAAGAAGAACTTCCTTGGAAGAAGCCCCGCTATTCATGGCGGGGAGTAACGGGGTTCACCCTGTCGCCGTCGTAATCCATAGCACTCAGCCATCGGCAGTCAGCTATCAGCGGTTAGCCCACAGCGGTCAGCGTTCAGCCTCTCTTCCTCTCTTTCCTGCTCCTTTCCTTCTCCCAGCGACTTCTTTGCTGATAGCTGAACGCTGAAAGCTGATCACCGTTCCATTGATTTTGCAGGGGAATTGTGCTACCTTCGCATCAGGAGGATTCATGGATTCGACGGAACAACTGATCAAAGACGGCGGGCAGTACCTGATGCCGACGTACGCCCGCTATCCCGTGGCCCCGGTCCGGGGGCAGGGGATGCGGGTGTGGGACCCCGAAGGGCGGGAGTATCTCGATTTTGTCGCCGGCGTGGCCGTCAACATCCTGGGCCACTGCCACCCCAAGGTGGTGGCGGCGATCCAAGATCAGGCGGCGCGGCTGATCCATATCTCGAACTATTACCAGATCGAGCCACAAGTCCGCCTGGCGCGGCTCCTCGCGGAACGCACGTTCGCCGATCAGGTCTTCTTCTGTAACAGCGGGGCCGAGGCGGTGGAGGCCTCGCTCAAGCTCGCTCGCCGGCACATGAAGGCCGCGCGGGGGAAGGGGCGGCACCAGTTCATCGCCACGCACAACTCCTTTCACGGCCGCACGCTGGCGACGCTCACGGCCACCGGCCAGCCCAAGTTCTGGGAAGGGTACGACCCCTTGGCGCCGGGGTTCGTCCATGTGCCATACGGGGATCTCCTTGCTGTCGAACAGGCGGTCACGGAAGAGACGGCTGCCGTCTTGGTGGAACCGATCCAGGGAGAAGGAGGCGTGGTCATCCCCCCGCCGGATTACCTCTCCGGCCTGCGGGCCCTCTGCGATCGCCACGGCATCCTCTTGATCCTGGATGAGGTCCAGACCGGGATGGGGCGGACAGGGCGGCTCTTCGCCCATGAGCACGCAGGGATTGCGCCCGACCGTAGGGCCGTCGCCAAGGGGTTGGGCGGCGGCGCGGCCATCGGCGCGCTCCTGGCCAAGCGGGAGATCGCCCAGAGCTTCGGGCCCGGCAGCCACGGCTCGACGTTCGGCGGCAACCCCCTCGCCTGCGCGGCGGGGGCGGCTGTGCTGCAGGTCATCGACGAGGAACACCTCCTGGAGCGCTGCCAGAAGATGGGGACGTATTTTCTCCAGCAGATCCAGCGCCTCCGCCGCTTCCCCTTTGTGAAAGAGATCCGCGGCCTGGGTTTGCTCATCGGCGTGGAGCTGAGCGTGCCGGGGAAACCGGTGGTCGAGGCCTGCCTCCGGGAGGGGATCCTCATCAACGTGGCGAGCGATCGGGTCCTCCGCTTCATGCCACCCCTGATCGTCGGGGAAGGCGAAATCAACCGCTTGGTAGAGACGCTGGAGCGGGTGTTGTCGGGGATCTCATGAAGCGCGACCTGCTCACCCTGGCCGACGTGAGCGCCGGGGAGCTCCTGGCCTTGCTCGATCGCGCCGCCGCGCTCAAGCGGGATCTGGCGAAGGGGATCGATCCCTCCGTGGGACCGCTACGGGGCAAGTCGGTCGGGCTGATCTTCCACAAGCCCTCCACCCGGACGCGGATCTCCTTCGAGGTCGGCGTCTACCAGCTCGGCGGCCAGGCGATCTACCTGACGGCCGCGGATCTCCAGCTCGGCCGCGGCGAGACGGTCGCCGATACGGCCCGCGTCCTTTCCCGCTACCTCCATGGGATCGTCATCCGGACGTTCGACCAGGATCTAGTCGAGGATCTCGCCCGTCACGCGGCGTTTCCCGTGATCAACGGCCTCACCGATCTCCACCATCCGTGCCAGGCGCTGGCCGATCTCTTCACGATCCGGGAACGGAAGGGGACGCTCCAGGGGGTGCGGATGGCCTACGTGGGGGACGGTAACAACGTGGCCCATTCCCTCCTGGAAGGGGCGGCGCTCACGGGGATGCACCTCACGCTGGCGTGCCCGCCGGGGTATGAGCCCCGGCCGGAGGTCATCCTGCGCGCCAGGGAGCGGGCGAAGGCGACCGGCGCCCGCCTCGCTGTGCTCGAAGACCCTCGGGAGGCCGCAAAGGGCGCCGACGTCCTCTACACGGATGTCTGGACGAGCATGGGGCAGGAGGCCGAGACGGAGGTCCGCCTCCGCGCGTTCCAGGGGTATCAGATCAATTCCTCACTGCTGCGCGTTGCCGCGCCCGGGGCGATCGTGATGCACTGCCTGCCGGCCCACCGGGGAGAGGAGATCGCGGCCGAGGTGATGGACGGCCCGCAATCCGTCGTCTGGGATCAGGCCGAGAACCGCCTGCACGTGCAGAAGGCGGTGCTGGAGTGGCTGGTGAGGTGAGCAAAAGATCGTTACACGTGACACGTTGCACGCTACACGTTGCACGTTCCACGTTAAGATCTCAAACGTGAGACGTGTGACGTGAAACTTGCTATTGACTGAGGAATAGATGATGAGGGGAGAGGACGTCACGCCGCATCCACCCCGGCAGATCGTCCGGGAGATCGTGGGGGTGTCTGCCCTGGCCCTGGCCCTCTTTTTGTTCCTCGCCCTCTTCACCTATTACCCCCTGGACTCCTCCTGGAACACGGCCACGAATGTGCCGGGCGTCCGAAACGCGGCCGGGAAGGTGGGGGCCTATCTGGCAGACCTTGTCTTCCAGGTCTTCGGCTTGGCGGGATTCCTGCTGCCGCCCTATGCCCTGGTCTATGCCGCCCACTCCCTTCGGGTCCGGCGCGAGGACCATCGGGCCCTGCGCGTGATCGGCGGAGTCCTCCTCCTCCTGACGGTCGCGGGCTTGCTGCGTCTGGCCGGAGAGGAGTGGCGCTGGGGGGATGTCACCTATTCCACGGGCGGCGTCATCGGCCACGTCCTCGCCCGGTTCCTTCTGGAGAACTTCTCCCTGGCGGGGGCGCTCGTTGTCCTGGGGGCGCTCTTTTTCATCTCGTTGATCATTGCCACGCGCTTCTCGCTCCTGGCGTTGGGCCAAGGGATGGTGGAGACGGTAACGGCCTGGCAAGAACGTCGGGAGGCGGCGGAGGAGCGCCGGCGGACGCGGGCAGCCAAAGCCGGCGAGGCGCGGGGTGAAAGAGACTTCTCCCGGACAGTCCCGCTTCAGGGCGAGCCGGAAATTGTCGAAGAGGTGAGGCGCGCGGTCCCATCTACGGCGTCCGTTCCTGCCGGGGTCTCGGCGGCCAAGCAGGAGACGCTCCCCTTCCCTCCCGAATCGGGCATCCAACAACGCGGCGCTTATCAACTGCCTCCGCTGTCGCTCCTGACGCCACCGTCTGAACCAGCGGGCCGGGCGTCCAAGGAAGAGATCCTCCAGAACTCGGCGGCGCTGGAGGAGAAGCTCCGGCACTTCGGCGTGGAAGGGCGGGTGACGCAGGTCTATCCGGGGCCGGTCGTCACGATGTATGAGTATGAGCCGGCGCCGGGGATCAAGATCAATCGGATCATGAGCCTGGCCGACGACCTGGCGCTCGCGCTGCGGGCCTTGAGCGTCCGGGTCGTGGGGCCGATTCCCGGCAAGGCGGTCGTGGGGATCGAGGTGCCCAACCACGAGCGGGAAGGGATTGGCCTCCGGGAGATCCTCGCGGCGCCGGAATTCACCGAATCGGCCTTCCCGTTGCCCCTCTCCTTGGGGAAAGAGATCTTCGGGACGCCGGTCGTGGCCGACCTGGCGACGATGCCGCATCTCCTCATCGCGGGGGCCACTGGCTCCGGCAAGAGCATGGGGCTCAACGTGATGATCCTGAGCCTCCTGTATCGGGCGACGCCGACGGCGGTCCGGTTCCTTCTCATCGACCCCAAGATGCTGGAGCTGACTGCCTACGAAGGGATTCCGCATCTCTTAACCCCCGTCATCACGCAGCCGAAGAAGGCGGCCGAGGCGCTGCTGCGCGTCGTGGGGGAGATGGAGTACCGTTACAAGCTGCTGGCGGAGAAAGGGGTCCGGAACATCGAGGGATACAATCGGCAGATCGCCGCTGAAAGCGGCGGGCGGCACAAAGGGCGCGAGGGGCTGGGGGCCGAAGCGCAGCCGCTCCCCTATCTCATCGTCGTCATCGACGAGCTGGCGGATCTCATGATGCTGGCGGCCCGGGAGGTGGAGGACGCCATCGCCCGTCTGGCCCAGATGGCGCGCGCCGCCGGCATCCACCTCATCCTCGCCACGCAGCGCCCTTCGGTCGATGTCCTCACGGGGGTGATCAAGGCGAACTTCTCCGCCCGGATCGCCTTTCAGGTCGCCTCTCGGATTGACTCCCGGACGATCATGGATACCGGCGGGGCGGAGCAGCTTTTAGGGCGGGGGGACATGCTCTATCTCGCTCCCGGAACGGCGCGGCCCGTCCGGATCCACGGCCCCTTTGTCTCCGAAGAAGAAGTCCGCCGCGTGGTGGAGTTCGTCCGCTTGCAGGGGAGCCCGCAGTACGAGGAGTTCTTCCTCCAGCCGCGCGAGGAGGACCGCGCCGGCGGGGACGTGGAGCGGGACGAGCTCTACCAGCGGGCCGTGGAGCTGGTGCTCACGACCCGCCAGGCCTCGATCTCGATGGTC
>JACRHK010000173.1 GCA_016217625.1 Nitrospirota bacterium | reverse complement strand
TGTCCGTCCGGGACCTCGGCTGGCTCCTCTGTTGGATCGACACCTCGCAGGAGGCTCTGGACACGACGCTGATCGCTTACCGGGTCGCCGAGGATCGGCGGGTCTTCCTTCCCATCGCCATCTCCGCCGACGGGGCCTTTCTGACGCACTCGCAGGCCCTCACCCGCGTGCCTCCCAAGGAGTGGGTGGACACGTTCCTGCCGCCCTACAACCGGGGCGACCTTCTCCTCCATCCTGACAATCCCATCAGCGTGGCCCCTCAGGTGAACGAAGACTGGGTCATCGAGATCCGGCGCCAGAACGACGAGGCCACGAAGCGGGCCTACGCGGTGATCGAGGAGGCCTATGCCGACTTCCGTCGCATTTTCGGCCGGGGGCCGCAGAACCCGTGGTTCGAGGAGTACATGACAGAGGATGCGGAGGTTATCCTGATGGGAATGGGGACTCTCTCGCTTCCCGTCAAGGTGGCCATCCGCAAGATGCGGGAGGAGGGGAAGAAGGTGGGGCTGATCCGGCTCCGCTGGTTCCGGCCGTTCCCCTACGAGCCGCTGGCCCGAGCCCTTCGGAAGGCCAAAGCCATCGGGGTCATTGACCGCGATTACTCCTTCGGCGCGCCATTCGGCTCCGGCGTCGTGGCGACCGAGGTGAGGGCGGCCCTCTACAACGCCGAGCACCGGCCGCCGCTCATCGGGTTCATCTGCGGGCTGGGGGGGCGGGACGTCACCCTCGAAGACGTTTACAGAGCCGCCGAGATCTGCTCCACCGCGGCCAGGACCGGGAAGGCTGAGCAAGCCACCTACTGGCTCGGCGTGCGCGAATAAAGGAGTCCACCTGATGGCTGAGACGACCACCTTTACCAACGCCACCCAGGTACTCGAGCCCTTCAAAGGGGTCAAGAAGGTCACGATCGAGGAGTACTTCTCGTCGGGCCACCGGACGTGTCAGGGGTGCGAGTCCGCGCTGGTCATGAAGCTCATGGTGAAGGCCGCCGGCCCGCGGACCATCGTGCTGGGGTCCACGGGGTGCATGTACGTGGCCAACACCACCTACTACTCCACTCCCTGGGTGGTGCCCTGGATGCACACCCAGCTCGGCTCCTCCGGGTCGGCGGCCCTCGGCACGGCGGCGGGCCTCAAAGCCCTCATGAAGAAGGGGAAGATGAAGGCCGAGCCGATCAACGTGATCGCCTTTTGCGGTGACGGTGGCGGCGCCGACATGGGCCTGGGGGCGATCTCGGCGACGCTCACTCACAAGGAGTACAACTCCCTTATCCTGCTGTACGACAACGAGTCGTACGCGAACACCGACATCCAGGTGTCCGGCTCGACGCCGTATGGGGCCAACACGACGTTCAGCCCGCCCGGCTCGATGAAGCGCATCATGCACACCCGCTGGAAGAAGAACGTGGCAGGGATGCTGGCGGCCGGCCACCCGGAGTGCCGGTACGTCGCCACGGTGTGCGCCTCCTACGCGGTAGAGATGATGAACAAGGTGCGGAAGGCGCTGAGCATCGGCGGCCCCACCTTCATCCACTCGCTGGACCCGTGCCCGAAGGGCTGGGATTACGACCCCATGCTCTCTCACGAGCTGGGCGAGCTCGCTGTCGAGACGGGCATCTTCCCCCTTTACGAGGTGGAGGACGGGGTGGTCAGGTACTACGGGAAAACGACGGGTATCGTCGAGGGCCGGCCGCGGAAGCCTGCCCGGGAGTACCTCCTCAAGCAGGGCCGGTTCGCCCACTTCACCGAGGAGGACCTGGCATACTTCCAGGCCAAGGTGGACGAGATGTGGGAGCAGTGGGAAATCCCGGGCGTGGTCTCTTTCCGGAAGGGTTTGAAGGCGAAGGCCTGAGCGACCGATCCCTCCCACCGGCCGTCCGATCGCTGCCGAGGGTCGAGCCCGAAAGCATCGCGGGCTTGGTCCTTGTTGATGTATAGTCGGGGCGTTTCCCTACAACCGGACCGAAACAAGGAGGGTACAACCATGGCAGGTCCACGCTGGCGCCTTCACTACTGGATGATCCTGAGCGTCCTTGGGCTGGCCTGGCTGGCGGGGAGCGTCACTCCGGCCGCCGCCTGGGAGCCCACGAAGCCCGTGGAGTTCAACGTTCCCGCCGGCACGGGGGGCGGGGCCGACATCATGGCCCGGTTCCTCTCTCCCCTGATCCAGAAGAACAAGCTGACCTCTCAGCCGTTCATCGTGGTGAACCGGTCGGGCGGTGCGGGAGCGGAGGGGTTCCTGCACGTGAAGGAGAAGAAGGGTGATCAGCACATGATCATCATCACCCTGTCGAACCTCTTCACCACTCCCCTGGCCACGGGCGTGCCGTTCAACTGGAGAGAGCTGACGCCGGTCGCCCGCCTTGCCCTCGACTACTTCGTTCTGTGGGTGAATGCGGAGAGCCCCTACAAGACGGCGAAGGAGTACCTCGATGCCGTCAAGAAGGAGCCGAGCAAGTTCAAGATGGCGGGAACGGGCTCGAAGCAGGAGGATCAGATCATCACCGTCCAGATGGAGCAGGGGTTCCCGGGAGTGAAGTTCTCGTATGTCCCGTTCAAGGGCGGTGGCGATGTGTGCGTGGCCCTGGTGGGGAAGCACGTGGATTCCACCGTCAACAACCCAGCGGAGTGCGTGAGCCATTGGCGGGCGGGGAAGGTGCGCCCGCTGGCGGTGATAGACCACCAGCGGATCCCCCTGCCCGAGTGGGATAAGATCCCGACCCTGAAGGAGGCAACCGGTGTCGACATCAGCTATCTCATGCTACGCGGGATTTTCGCTCCTCCAGGGATCTCGAAGGAAGCCCAGGCGGGCTATATCGACCTCTTCAAGAAGGCGACAGAGACGGAAGATTTCCAGAGGTACCTGCGAGAGAATGCCCTCAAGCCTGCATTCCTGGCGGGGCTAGAGTACGTAAAATGGTTGGAGGAAGCGGAGGTCCTGCACAAGGACCTGATGAAGAAGGGGGGAATGATCAAGTAGCGGGAACGACCCTTATCCGATTGGCCGGCCTGCGCGCCGAGTGGATGCCGAGGGGCCAGGAAAGCACGTGAGTCGGGCGCGGGTCTCTGGTCCGACGGAACCGGACAGGGAGGAAACATGAGGAAGGCAGATATCGCATGCGGGGTGATTATTCTGTGCATCGGCCTTCTGGTCATGTTCGAGTCCATCCGGCTGGACATCGGCTGGGGAATGGAAGGGCCTCGGGCCGGGTTCTACCCATTCATCATGAGCCTGGGAGTGGTCGTCGGCAGCGTGATCATTCTCGCGCAAGCCTTCCAGCGAAAGGGCGTGTCGGGACCGGGTCAGCCCTTTATCCCGCCGGAGGCCATCAAGCCCGTCCTGCAGTGCGTGGTTCCTGCCGCCCTAATGGTGTTCCTCACGGAGTACATCGGGCTCTATGTCGCCGCAGGGCTCTACATGGCCGTCTACATGCGCTGGATCGGGAGGCATCGCTGGCGGACGGTCCTCGTTCTCAGCATTGCCATTCCCCTGGCGAGCTATTTCCTCTTTGACAAGTTCTTCCTGATTCCGATGCCGGAGGGAAGCCTGACCCGTATGCTTCCATTCTGACGGGCCGGGCACCAGCGCCAATGGATATCCTCTCGCAGCTGTGGATGGGCCTGCAGATCGCCACGACGCCGTACAACCTCATGGTCGGAGTGACCGGGCTCATCCTCGGCATCATCGTCGGGGTCCT
>JACRHK010000174.1 GCA_016217625.1 Nitrospirota bacterium | reverse complement strand
TCCTGGCCGGGGTCGGGATCCCGGTGGCCTGCTTCCTGCACGGATACGCCGGGTTCATCTTCGGCTCGGTGAAGGCCAACGCCCTCTGGATGACCCCCCTCATGCCGGTCATCTTCATCATGTCCGCCATCGTCTCGGGCATCGCGCTCTGCATCTTCACCTACATCGTGATTATGGAGATCCGGGTGATCTTCAGAAAACCCAGCCCGTGGGGGCAGGGGACCCCGTCGGCGATGCCCCAGCGGGAGACGGACATCCAGATCATCCGCATCATGGCCAAGTACCTGCTCTTCTTCATGATCCTGGCCGTGACGCTGGAGCTCCTCGACCTGGCGTTTCACAGTTATACCGCGAAGAAACCGTGGGAGATCCTGCGGACGATCATCTTCGACCGGTTCGCCTTCAACATCTTCGGGCTCCAGTACGGCCTGGGGACCGCTCTGCCGTTTGTGCTGCTGCTCCTTCCCCGGTTGAGCGTCGGGCGGGCGTTCGTCGCCTCCACGCTGATCCTGATCGGCGTCTTCATGATGCGCTGGAACGTCGTCATCGGCGGGCAGGCCTTCTCCCTGACCTTCGCGGGTTACATGAACTACACGCTGCCCATCATCCCCCACGACCTGGACACCTTCAAGGAGGGGTTCGCGGGCTTCCTTCTGCTGCTCCTCCTGCCGTTTGCGCTCCTGTGGCTCTTCTCCCGCGTCCTCCCCCTGTTCCCGAAGCGACCGCCTCTGCCCCATTCCTGAGCACTCCGGAGACTTTCCCCTTGACGCGCGGCAAGGGGTGTGGTAATTTCCACAAATCTTCCCACGGTGTCCGAGGAGTTGAGATGCTGAAAGTCCCCATCCCTGAAGGCCTGACCTTTGATGACGTCCTCCTGGTCCCGGCCAAGTCCGCCGTCCTTCCCCGGGAGGTGGACGTGCGGACGCGCCTGAGCCGCCGGATCACGATCAATATCCCCATTGTCTCCGCCGCCATGGACACCGTGACCGAGGCCCGCCTGGCCATTGCCCTGGCCCAGGAGGGAGGGATCGGTTTCATCCACAAGGCCTTTGCCATCGAGGATCAGGCGGCCGAGGTGGACAAGGTGAAGAAGTCCGAGAGCGGCATGATCATCGACCCGATCACCATCGCCCCGGACCGTCCGATCCGGGAGGCCTTCGCCCTGATGGAGAAGTACCGGATCTCCGGCGTCCCCGTCACGAAGGGGCGCCGGCTGGTCGGGATCCTCACCAACCGCGACCTCCGCTTCGAGACCCGGATGCACCTGAAGGTCTCGGAGCTGATGACGAAGGACCGGCTGATCACGGCCCCCGTGGGGACGACGATCGAGCAGGCCAAGGAGATCCTCCACAAGCACCGGATCGAGAAGCTCCTCATGGTGGACAAGGACTACAACCTCCGGGGGCTCATCACCATCAAGGATATCGAGAAGAAGATCAAGTTTCCCAACGCCTGCAAGGACGTCCTGGGGCGGCTGCGGGTGGGCGCGGCCGCGGGGGTGGGCGACTACGACGAGCGGGTGCCGGCCCTGCTGAAGGCGGGCGCCGACGTGATCCTCATCGATACGGCCCACGGCCACTCCCGCGGGGTGCTCGAGGCGGTAAAAGCGATCCGGACGAAATACCCCGATACGGAGCTCATCGCCGGCAACATCGCCACGGCCGAGGCGGCCCGCGACCTCATCCGGGCGGGGGTGGACGCCGTCCAGGTGGGGATCGGCCCCGGCTCCATCTGCACCACGCGGATCATCGCGGGCGCCGGCGTGCCGCAGATCACGGCCGTCGCCGAGTGCGCAAAAGTCACCGCGCGGTCGGGGATCCCGATCATTGCGGACGGCGGGATCCGGTTCTCGGGCGACGTCACGAAGGCGCTGGCCGCCGGGGCGCACTCCGTGATGATCGGCGGGATCTTCGCCGGGACCGATGAGAGCCCCGGCGAGCTGGTCCTCTACCAGGGGCGGAGCTACAAGGTCTACCGGGGGATGGGGTCGATCGGCGCGATGGAGCGGGGGAGCAAGGACCGCTACTTCCAGGAGGGGGAGGAAGCGCCGAAGCTCGTCCCCGAGGGGGTGGAGGGGCGGGTCCCCCACAAAGGCCCTCTGGCCGCGACCGTGCACCAGCTCCTCGGCGGGTTGCGCGCCGGCCTGGGCTACTGCGGCTGCTCCAGCGTGGAGGATCTCCGTCGGAAGGCGCGTTTCCTCCGGATCACAGGCGCCGGGATCCGGGAGAGCCACGTCCACGATGTCATCATCACCAAAGAGGCGCCGAATTACCGTCTGGAACAGTAGTTTTCGCCTCGTGCCACGGGCCTCGCGCTTCGTGCTTCGAGCTAAAAGCTTTTAGCTCGCAGCGCGGAGCGTCTGTTCATCTAGCGCGCAGCGAGTGCTAAACATGCCCGATCTCCCGCATGCCAGCCGCGTCCTGATCCTGGATTTCGGCGGCCAGTACACCCAGCTCATCGCCCGGCGGGTCCGGGAGGCAAAGGTCTACTGCGAGATCTACCCCTGCACGGCCCCGTGGGAGGCCATCCGCGCTTTTCAGCCACAAGGGGTGATCCTCTCCGGCGGCCCCGCCAGCGTCTATGCCAAGGACGCCCCCCTTGTCTCGCGGCGCCTGTTCCGCATGGGCGTACCCGTCCTGGGGATCTGTTACGGGATGCAGCTAATGGGCCTTCTGCTGGATGGTAAAGTCACCCCGTCTGACAAAAGGGAATATGGAAGGGCCGAGCTTTTCTCCGACCGCCCCTCCTC
>JACRHK010000015.1 GCA_016217625.1 Nitrospirota bacterium | reverse complement strand
CGCCCGTGGTGCCCGCGCCGGTGACGCCGACTCCCATTACCCCCGTGCCGGTGACGCCGCCCAAGCCGATTCCGTGAGAAGGAGTGAACCCCGTTACTCCCCGCCATGAATTGCTGGCTTCCTGGGAGTAACGGGGTGAACCTGAACGTTGGTCATTCCGACTAAAGAAGCGAGTCCCGAAGGACATCGGGGAGGGGTCGTGTTGGGATTCCCGTAGGGCAGGCCTCTGCGCCTGCCCTTGGCGGGGACGGAGCCCCGCCCTACAAAGAACCGGCGGCCACGCCTACCCCGATGAACGTCGGGGGTGGGCTGCCTGTGTCTGTAGGGCAAGGCTTCAGCCTTGCAGAACCCGCAACCCTAAAGGGTTGCCCTACGCTCGGCGGGTACGGTGTCCCGCCCTACTTCCAGACCTCTATTGCAAAATGCAAATTTCAAAATGCAAAATTTAAACTTTTCACTTTGCATTTTTCATTTTGTATTACCGCAAATGTATGGCAGGCCTCTGTGCCTGCCGCTTTGGCGGGGACGCCTGCCCCGATGAACGTCGGGGGCGCCCCGCCCTACGAAAACAGGCTGTTTTCATCCGCCGTCAGGAGACGGCTCCTACCCATTCGGCGGTAGTAGGGCAGACCTCCGTGCCTGCCCATTTTCGGCGGCCACGGTGGGCCGCCCTACATCGGCTCATTGACTCATCACTTTGCATTTTTCATTTTGCATTCCTACGGGGAGCCCTCGTGGACACAGACGCGGTTTTTTCCTTCCCGCTTGGCCCGATAGAGGGCCTCGTCGGCCCGCTGCACAAGTTCTTGCTCGGTCTTTGCGTCTTCGGGAAACGCGGCGACGCCGAAGCTGAGGGTCAAGCCGACAGAAGATTCTCCGTCTCCGATCGGCGCGCGTTCCACGACCTTGCGGAGTTTTTCCGCCGCCACGAGGGCCCCCGCCTTTCCCGTCTCCGGGAGGAGCAGGGCGAACTCCTCCCCTCCGTACCGACACACCAGGTCGCTGGATCGCGTGTTCTTTTCCAAGAGGCCGGCGATGGCTTGCAGCACCGTGTCACCGTAGGGATGACCATAGCGGTCGTTCACCGCCTTGAAATCGTCGATGTCGCAGAAGACCAGCGACAGCGGGCGTTCGTACCGATTGGACCGTTGGACCTCTCGTTGGAGGCTCTCCTCAAAGTAGCGCCTGTTGAAGAGACCGGTGAGGCTGTCCGTAATCGCCTGTGCCCGAAGCGCCTGTTCTTCCTCCTTTTGCTCCGACACATCGCGGAAGATGACGGAGGCGAGGGTCTGCTTCCCGGAGAGGTCGGGGAGGGGAGAGATGCTGGCCCACACGGGGAGGTCCTGGCGGTGCGCGGTCTTGACCGTCAGGTAGAGGGAGGGAATCGCTTCCTGGCGATCGATGGCGACGGCGCAGCGGCAGGCCCCCTCCCGGCAGGCCTCTTTGCCCTCCTTGTCGCTGCACTGGAACAACGTATAGCAGGGTTGGCCCATCGCGCGTTGGGCGGACATCCCGATGAGCGCCTCCAGGGCGGGATTGACGGCCGCAATCCGGAGATCTTTCTCCACGATCTCCACGATGCAGATGGGCTCGGCCACGTGTTGGAAGAGGGTGTCCCATCGGACCCGTTCGGTCTGAAACGTCTTCAGGGTTGAAGCCCACGCCGTTTCCACCCGTTTGGCGTCTTGAAAGGCCAGGCGGTCCAACCCGTGCTGTTTCATCTTCCGCTCGAGGGTCCGGACGGACATGCCGAGGGATTGAGCGGCCTTCCGAACCCGGCCGCCATGGCCTTTCAATGCGTCCAGGAGAAGGAACTTTTCGAACGCGGTCAGCAGCGCCCCGGCCTCGGCATGGGGTTGACCGGCGCCGGAGGGGAAAGGGGATCCCGGAAAGAGCGTCTCCACGATTTGTGGCGGGAGGTGCTTTGGCAGCAGCGTCTCCTCGTCACAGTTCGAGAGCGCGGCCTCCACCGTGTTCTCCAGCTCCCTGACGTTTCCATACCAGGGATACCGAAGGAAAAGATCCATGACGCTGGGGGAAATCCGAATGGCGCGCTCCGGCTGTTTCTCCTTCAGGAAATGCTCGACCAGCAGGGGGAGGTCTCCCCGGCGATGGCGAAGCGGCGGCAGGTGGATCTGAAGGACGTTGATCCGATAATAGAGGTCCGGCCTGAATTTTCCGGCCTTGATGAGGTCCTCCAACGGTTCATTCGTGGCCGAGATCACCCGGATATCCACCGGGACTGCGCGATCGCTTCCCACGGGCTCGACCTTCTTTTCCTGGAGCACCCGGAGGAGTTTGCTCTGGGTATTGATGCTCATGCTGGCGATCTCATCCAAAAAGAGGGTGCCTTTGTGGGCTGTCCGAATCCGCCCCGCGCGCTCCTGCGCGGCGCCCGTGAAGGCCCCCCGGACATGGCCGAACAGCTCGCTCTCGATGAGCGTCTCGGAGAACGCCGCGCAGTGGCACTCCGTGAAGGGCTCCCCCTTTCTGGGACTCAGGGCATGGATCGTCCGCGCCGCGAGTTCCTTCCCCGTTCCGGTCTCGCCCGAAATGAGGACCGGGCAGTCCAGGATCGCCGCCCGCTCGATCTGCCGATAGACCGCAGCCATGAGGGGATCCTGCCCGATGAATTCTCCCAGAGCCGCGCGAGGGGAGAGCTTCGCTTGGAAACGTTCGACCTCCGCGCGGAGGTCGAACACCTCGCGAATCTTGGCGAGCGTCGCCAGCAATTCTGTCATGTTCACGGGCTTCTGGAGGTAGTGATACAGTCCCGCCTTGAGCGCCTCGACGGCATGCTCCACGGTGCCATAAGCTGTCAGAAGGATAGAGAAGAGAGCGGGATGGCGCTCCTGGGCCCGCCGGACCAGCTCCAGGCCGTCGATTCCCGGCATGCGAAGATCGGTAATCATCACATGGAAGGGGCGTTCGGCAAGCAGGGCGAGGGCCGCCTCGCCGTCGGGGACCGTCTCGACGTCGAACCCCCGCCGCGCCAGCAGGTCGCGCAGGGCCTGCCTGGCGCCTTCCTCGTCATCGACCACTAAGATGCGCACAGAACACCTCGTGAGGTTCGGTTCTTTCTCATTTTAGCCCCCTTTATTAAGGGGGAATATACAACCCCCTGCATCCCCCTTTATTAAGGGGGAATGATTGAGCATTTCTGAACTCATTGCCCACTCAGCTTGAGAAAGAGCCTGAGATTTCTACTGGACGGGGGGCAGCAGCATTGACACGGTCGTTCCCCGTCCGACTTCTGAGCGCACTTGAATCTCCCCGCCGATGGCGTCCATATACCGGCTGACCAGAGCTAGGCCTAAGCCTGTCCCTTTCGCTCGGGTCGTGAAAAAGGGTTCAAAGATTTTATCCAGGTGCTCTTGCGGGATTCCTTCGCCGGTGTCCTCGAT
>JACRHK010000170.1 GCA_016217625.1 Nitrospirota bacterium | reverse complement strand
GAGCATCTGCCGGACGATGACCTCGATGTGCTTGTCGTTGATGGACACGCCCTGCAGGCGGTAGACCTGTTGGACCTCATCCACCAGGTATTTCTGGAGCTCCTTGGGCCCCAGGACGTCCAGGATGTCATGGGGATTCACGGAGCCGTCCATGAGCGGCTCGCCCGCGCGCACCCAATCGCCCTCGTGGACGTTGACGTGCTTTCCCTTGGGGATCAGATACTCGCGCGCGTCCCCTATCCCGCTCTTGATCAACACCCGGCGCATCCCCTTGACGAACCCGCCGTACTCCACCGTGCCGTCGATCTCGCTGATGACCGCCTGCTCCTTGGGCTTGCGGGCCTCGAAGAGCTCCGCGACGCGCGGGAGACCTCCCGTGATGTCCTTGGTCTTGGTCGTCTCCCGCGGGATCTTGGCGAGCACATCGCCGGGGAAGACCCCCTGCCCCCGCTCCACCAGGATGTGTGCCCCGGCCGGCAGCAGGTACCGGGCCACCGAGGTGGTCCCGGGGATCTTCGCCGTCCGTCCGGACGTGTCCTTAATGGAAATCCGCGGGCGGAGATGGACCGGGTAGTCGATGATCACCTTCCGGGAGAGCCCCGTAGTCTCATCGACCTCCTCCCGCATGGTCACCCCTTCCTGGATGTCCCCGAGCGCCGCGCGCCCCCCGACCTCGGTGAGGATCGGCGAGGAGTAGGGATCCCACTCCACGAGCTTCTGGCCGATGTCGACCCGTTGGCCGTCCTCGACCTTGATCTTGGCTCCGTAGAGGACCGAGTATTTCTCCTTCTCGCGGCCGCTCTCGTCGTAGATGGCGATGCCGCCGTTGCGGTTCATCACCACCCGGTCTTCTTCTTTGTTCCGGACGATGATCAGGTTCAGGTACTTGAGCGTGCCGCTGTTCTTCGTCTCGAGCACTGTCTGCTCGATGACCTTGCTGGCGGTCCCCCCGATGTGGAACGTCCGCATGGTGAGCTGGGTCCCCGGCTCGCCGATCGATTGGGCGGCGATGACCCCCACCGCCTCCCCGATCTCCACCAGCCGGCCCCGGGCAAGGTCCCGGCCGTAGCAAAGCACACAGACCCCCCGGGGGCTCTCGCAGGTCAGGACGGACCGGATCTTGACCCGGTCGATGCCGGCCTCCACGATCTTGCGCACGACCGTCTCGGTAATCTCCTCGCCGGCCCGGGCAATCACCTCCCGGGTCAAGGGGTCCAGGCAGTCCTCGGCCAACACGCGGCCCAAGACCCGCTCCTCGAGGGGCTCGATGATCTCCCCGCCCTCCACGAGGGAGCTTACGAAGATGCCGTCCACCGTGCCGCAGTCCCGCTCGTTGATGATCATGTCCTGCGCGACGTCCACCAGGCGTCGGGTGAGATACCCGGAGTTGGCGGTCTTGAGCGCGGTATCCGCCAACCCCTTCCGGGCCCCGTGGGTCGAAATGAAGTACTGCAGCACCGTCAGCCCTTCCCGGAAGTTCGCCGTGATGGGCGTCTCAATGATCTCTCCGGAGGGCTTGGCCATCAGCCCCCGCATGCCAGCCAGCTGGCGGATCTGCTGGGTCGACCCGCGGGCGCCGGAGTCGGCCATCATGAAGATCGAGTTGAAGGCGCGCTTCTCATCCGTCGTGGTCCGCTCCTCGCTCTCGACCCCCAGCTCCGCCATCATCTCGTCGGCGATCCGCTCGGTGACCTTCGCCCAGATGTCGATCACCTTGTTGTAGCGCTCCCCGTTGGTGATGAGCCCGTCGGCGTACTGCTGCTGGATCTCCAGCACCTCTTTCTGCGCCCCCGCGATGATGGCCGCCTTCTTGGTGGGGATATGCATGTCGTTGATGCAGATCGACATCCCCGATTGGGTCGCGTAGCGGAAGCCGTTCTCCTCCAGCCGATCCAGCAGCAATACCGTCTCCCGGTGGCCGGCCTCCCGGTAACAGCGGTCCACAAGCCGCGTAATCTCCTTCTTGTTCATCTCCCGGTTGACCGCGTCGAAGGGGATCGCCGGCGGGAGAATCTCGCCCAGGATCACCCGCCCCACGGTGGTCTCCGCCAGGCGGCCGTCCATCCGGACCTTAACGCGGGCGTGCAGATCCACCCCCTTGGCGTCGTAGGCGACGCGGACCTCCGCGGGAGAGGCGAAGACCTTCCCTTCCCCTTTGACCCCCCGCTTCTCCTTCGTGAGGTAGTAGATCCCGAGCACCATGTCCTGGGTGGGGATCGTGATCGGCTTGCCGTTAGCCGGGGAGAGGATGTTGTTAACGCTCATCATCAGGACGCGCGCCTCCAGTTGCGCCTCGATGGCGAGGGGGACGTGCACGGCCATCTGGTCGCCGTCGAAGTCGGCGTTGAACGCGGCGCACACCAGCGGGTGCAGCTTGATCGCCTTCCCCTCCACAAGCACCGGGTTGAAGGCCTGGATCCCCAGGCGGTGGAGCGTGGGGGCGCGGTTCAGGAGCACCGGATGCTCCTTGATGACCTCTTCCAGCACGTCCCAGACCTCGGGGCGCTCCTTCTCCATCAGCTTCTTGGCGCTCTTGATGGTGGTCGCAAACCCCCGCTCCTCCAGCTTGTTGAAGATGAACGGCTTGAAGAGCTCCAGGGCCATCTTCTTCGGCAGGCCGCACTGGTGGAGCTTGAGCTCCGGCCCCACCACGATGACGGAACGGCCGGAGTAATCGACCCGCTTCCCCAGGAGGTTCTGGCGGAACCGCCCCTGCTTCCCCTTGAGCATGTCGGAGAGAGACTTCAGCGGCCGCTTGTTCGGCCCGCGGATGATGCGGCCCCGACGGCCGTTGTCGAAGAGGGCGTCCACCGCCTCCTGCAGCATCCGCTTCTCGTTGCGGATGATGATGCCGGGGGCCTTCAGCTCCTCCAGGCGCCGGAGTCGGTTGTTGCGGTTGATGACGCGGCGGTAGAGATCGTTCAGATCGGAGGTCGCAAAGCGCCCCCCCTCCAGGGGCACAAGGGGGCGCAGCTCCGGGGGGATCACCGGGATCACGGTCAGGATCATCCACTCCGGCCGGTTCCCCGACTTGCGGTAGGCATCCACGATCTTGAGCCGCTTCGCCAGCTTCCGCTTGACCGCCACCGAGCTGGCCTCCCCGATCTTGCGGTGGAGCTCCTGGCCCGTCTGATCCACATCGAAACGCCGGAGCAGCTCGCGGATCGCCTCGGCGCCCATCCCCGCCTCGAACCGGTTCCCGAACTCCGCCTGGAGCTTCCGGTAGCGCTCCTCGGTGAGCAGTTCCTTCTCTTTCAGGGGCGTGTCGCCGGGATCGATGACCACGTAGTTCTCGAAGTACAGGACCTTCTCCAGATGCCGGAGCGTCATGTCCAGGAGGTTGCCGATGCGGCTGGGCAGCCCCTTGAGGAACCAGATGTGCGCCACCGGGGAGGCCAGATCGATATGCCCCATCCGCTCGCGGCGGACCTTGGACTGGATGACCTCCACGCCGCATTTGTCGCAGACGACCCCCCGGTGTTTCATCCGCTTGTACTTCCCGCATAGGCACTCCCAGTCCTTGATGGGCCCGAAGATCTTGGCGCAAAAGAGCCCGTCCCGCTCCGGCTTGAACGAGCGGTAGTTGATCGTCTCCGGCTTTTTCACCTCCCCGTGAGACCAGGACCGGATCTTCTCGGGCGAGGCGATGCGGATCCGCAGGGTGTCGAACGCGATGCCGTCCCTAGGCTTCTCGAACAGGCTATGGATCCCTTCCAAGGTCACTCCCCCTTCTGGGAGCCGGCCGGCTTCTGCTCCAGCAGCTCCACGTCAAGACACAGGCTTTGCAGCTCCTTGATGAGAACGTTAAAGGACTCGGGAAGCCCCGGTTCCGTGGTCCCCTTGCCTTTAACGATCGCCTCGTAGATCTTGGTGCGACCGGTGACGTCATCGGACTTCACCGTGAGGAACTCCTGGAGGGTGTGCGCCGCGCCGTAGGCCTCCAGCGCCCAGACCTCCATCTCCCCCAGCCGCTGCCCCCCGAACTGGGCCTTCCCTCCCAGCGGTTGCTGGGTGATGAGCGAGTAGGGGCCGATGGACCGGGCATGGAGCTTGTCGTCCACCAGGTGGTGCAGCTTCATGATGTACATGTGCCCCACCGTGACCGGCCGATCGAACGGCTCCCCCGTCCGCCCGTCGTAGAGTGCGATCTGTCCGGTCGGGGGCAGCCCGGCCTTCTTGAGCATCTCTTTGATCTGGAGCTCCCGGGCGCCGTCGAAGACCGGGGTGGCGACATACAGCCCCAGCGCCTTTGCGGCCCAACCGAGATGGGTCTCCAGGATCTGCCCCACGTTCATCCGGGAAGGCACGCCCATCGGATTGAGCACCACCTCCACGGGCGTCCCGTCGGGCAGATAGGGCATGTCCTCCTCGGGAAGGATGCGGGAGACGACCCCCTTGTTGCCGTGGCGCCCGGCCAGCTTGTCGCCCACCGAGAGTTTCCGCTTCATGGCGATGTAGACCTTTACCAGCTTGATGACGCCGGGCGGCAGCTCGTCGCTCCGCTGCAAGCGGCCCATTTTCTCGTCGAAGATCTCCTCGATCAGGCGGAGCTGGTCCTCGGCGTCCTCTACGATCTCCGCGAGGCGTCTCTCGTCCGAATCCGTCTCGTAGCGGATCTGCGAGAGCTGCTCATCGGAGATGCGATCGAGGTGCTCCTGGGTCAGCTTCTTCCCCTTGGCCGCGAGGGTGACCCCCGAATCGGGATGGACGACCTTCTCCTTCAGGGACTTCCCCAGGAGCATCTTCCGCATCTTCTTGTGCTGCTCCTCCTTGACGAGCCGGACCTCCTCCTGAAAATCCCGCTGCAGGCGCTGGATGTCGTCGCTCTCGATGCTCTTGGCCCGCTCATCCTTCTCCGTCCCCTTGCGGGAGAAGATCTTCACGTCCACCACGATCCCCTCGATCCCCGGCGGCACCGTCAGGGAAGCGTCCTTGACGTCCCGCGCCTTCTCTCCGAAGATCGCCCGCAGCAGCTTCTCCTCCGGGGTGAGCTGGGTCTCCCCCTTCGGCGTCACCTTCCCCATGAGGATGTCGCCGGGGCCCACCTCGGCGCCGATCCGGATGATGCCGCTCTCATCGAGGTTGCGCAGGGCGTCCTCCCCCACGTTGGGGATGTCGCGGGTGATCTCTTCCTTGCCGAGCTTGGTGTCGCGGGCCTCGATCTCGAACTCCTCGATGTGGATGGAGGTATAGCGGTCCTCCTTCACCAGCCGCTCGCTGACCAGGATGGCGTCCTCG
>JACRHK010000169.1 GCA_016217625.1 Nitrospirota bacterium | reverse complement strand
GTCGCAGTGCTTCGTACGCCACAGGCGCGGCACTTGCGCCTCCCATCGGCGAGCTTCCAAGACCCACTGCCCCCGCAGTTACGACACCTCCAACGCACACGTTCATGGTATCATGTTGGTCCGTTTTGCTGGGCAATTACCTTAATTAATATTATCCACCATGGGGCGTCTTTGCTCTTGACACCCCTACCCATTCCTTTTATCATCAACCCCTGCTTAACAACGGAGCCGGAGTGAAGAGGGCAGAGGATGGAGGATGGAGGCTTGAGGCAGAGGCTTTAGCCTCCTACCTCTAACCTCGATCCCTAACCCTCACACCTCCAACCTGCACACAGGAGATGGATGCCTGACATGGAATGGGCCATGCCGGGAAGTTACGTGCCCACGCATTACCTTCCCGTCTTAATCTTTATCGCCATGGCGACGGCCTTTGGATTGGTCAGCCTGGTCGCCAGTCGCCTCCTCCACCCGCGCAGGCCTACCCCGGTGAAGCTCAGCCCCTATGAGAGCGGGATCCCCCCACTGGCCGACGCGCGGGGGCGGTATCATGTCCGCTATTACCTCATTGCGGTGCTCTTCGTCCTGTTCGACATTGAAACCGTGTTTCTCCTTCCCGGGGGGCTCGTGTATCGGGGGTTGGGCGTCTTCGGCTTTGCCGAGATCCTGATATTCATCCTGATCTTGCTGGTGGGCTTCATCTACGCGTGGAAGCAGGGGGCGTTGGACTGGGATTAGCCGTGTTACGGGCTGCGCGTTCCGCGTTGCACGTCGCACGTCACACGTTGCACGATAAGGTCTTATCGTAGACTTGACTCTTCGAGACGTGTAACGTGAAGCGTGTAACGTGTAACGCGGATCGTGCGGTGTGAAACGTGAGACATGCCACATGAATCAAGAAGTGCCCACAAAGACCGTGACGTTCTCCGAGACGATGCTCCGGCAGGTGGAAGAAGTCTGCCAGCGGTATCCGACGCGGATGGCGACCCTCCTGCCTGTCCTCCATCTGGCCCAGGAGGAGCATGGGTGGCTGTCCGGAGAGGTCTTGGACGCCGTCGCCGACCTGCTGGGGCTGCCCCGGGCGCATGTCCGGAGCACGGCCAGCTTTTACCTTTTCTTCCGCACGACTCCGCAGGGGCGTCATCTCATCATGCTCTGCGACAACCTGACCTGCATGCTGCACGGGGCGGAGAGCTTGCTCGAATATCTGTCCCGGAAGCTCGATATCCCCAAGGGCGGGACGACGCCGGACGGCCGTTTCACCCTCATCCCCATGGAGTGCATCGGCGGCTGCGACACTCCTCCCGCTATGCTGGTGGACAAAGATTTCCACGGGAACCTGACCCCGGAACTGGTCGATGAGATTCTGAAGAAGTATGCGTGAGTGTCGCACGTTACACGCCACACGTCACACGTTAAGACCTGAACGTGAAAAGTGAAACGTGAAACGTGAAACGTGAAACTCTTTCCGCTGAGCGTGCAACTTGTAGCATGGAACCTTTGCTGTTAAAACGCATTCAGATTCCCGGTTCGGAGACGCTGGCTGTCTATCTCCGGGAAGGGGGGTACCAGGCGCTCAGAAAGGCGCTCGAGATGGCTCCGGATCAGGTCCTGGAGGAAGTGAAGCGCTCGGGTCTCAGGGGCCGCGGGGGGGCGGGGTTTCCCACGGGGATGAAGTGGGGGTTTACGTCCAAGGATCCGAAGAGACCCAAATACCTCCTCTGTAATGCCGATGAGGGGGAACCGGGGACGTTCAAGGACCGGCCCCTGTTGGAAAAAGACCCGCACGCCCTCATCGAGGGGATGGTAATTTCGGCCCACGCCATCGGCGCGGAATACGGCTACATCTATCTGCGGGCTGAGTACCCGTACGCGTCCCAGGTGCTGGAACGCGCCCTGGCCGAGGCGTACGAGCAGGGCTTCCTGGGCGGGAACATCTTGGGCAAGGGGTTGCATTTCGACCTCCATCTGCACATGGGAGCGGGGGCCTACATCTGCGGCGAGGAGACGGCCCTGATTGAGTCGATTGAGGGGAAGCGGGGGGAGCCTCGGATCAAGCCGCCCTTTCCCGCCAACGTGGGAGTCTTCGGGATGCCGACGGTGGTCAACAACGTGGAGACGCTGGTCTGTGTGCCGCTGATTATCGAGCGCGGGGCGGACTGGTTTGCGGCCGTCGGCCCCAAGGAGAGCCCGGGGCCCAAGATTTTCTCGCTGAGCGGGCATGTGGTCCGTCCCGGCAACTACGAGCTGCCCATGGGGACGCCGATCCGCGCGCTCATGTACGACTGCGGGGGCGGGATTCCGCAGGGAAGGCGGCTGAAAGCCGTGATTCCCGGAGGCCCCTCGACGCCGGTCTTGACCGAGGCGCATCTCGACGTGGGTCTCGATTTCGGCTCCATCCAGGCTGCGGGATCGATGCTCGGCTGCGGCGCCGTTATCGTGATGGACGAGACGACCTGCATGGTTCGGGTGGCGCATCGCCTCCTCAAGTTCTTCCATCACGAGTCGTGCGGCAAGTGCACCCCCTGCCGAGAGGGGACGGGGTGGCTGGAGCAGGTCTTGGACCGGATTGAAGAGGGGCGGGGGCGGATGGAAGACCTCGACCTCCTTCTGGATGTGAGCGACAACATCCGCGGCAAGACGGTCTGCGCCCTGGCCGATGGGGCCGTGAGCCCTGTGACCGGCACGCTGAAGTATTTCCGGGAGGAGTACGAGGCCCACATCCGAGGGGGGAGATGCCCGTTTCGGGGGAAGGTGAGTGGATGAAAAGCGTTCAGCTATCAGCGTTCAGCTCTAAAAGCAGGTCTTTAGCTGAATGCTGACCGCTGAGTGCTGATGGCTGGTCTGGGGTAAGACGTGGAACTCATTCAACAGATAGCGCTTTACGTGATCCAGATCGCGGTGATGATGGGGTTCGTCCTCTTCAATGCGGCGTATCTCACGTATGCCGAGCGCCGGCTGGTGGGACGGATGCAGCTCCGATTCGGCCCCAACCGGGTGGGCCCCTTCGGACTCCTGCAGCCGCTGGCCGATGGGATCAAACTCTTCTTCAAGGAAGACATCACGCCCGCAAAGGCCGATCGAGGCCTCTTTCTCTTTGCGCCGCTCCTCAGCCTGGTCACGGTCCTGGTGGCGTTTGCCGTCCTCCCCTTCGGGAAGGAACTGTGGATCGCCGACCTCAACATCGCGCTCCTGTACCTGCTGGCCCTCTCCTCGCTCACGGCCTACGGGATCATCGTGGCGGGGTGGGCTTCCAACAGCAAGTACGCCCTCCTGGGAGGGCTGCGGTCCACGGCGCAGGTGATCAGTTATGAGGTGGCCATGGGGCTTTCCCTCGTGCCCGTCCTGATGCTCAGCGGCTCTCTCAGCCTGGTGGAGATCGTGGAGGCCCAATCCGGCTATTGGTTTCTTCTCGTCCAGCCCGTCGCGTTCTTCATCTTCCTGGTCTCGGCCGTGGCCGAGACCAACCGGGCGCCGTTCGACCTGCCCGAGGCGGAGTCGGAGCTGGTCGGCGGGTTCCACACGGAATACAGCGGGATGCGGTTCGCTTTCTTCTTCATCGCGGAATATGCCGCGATGCTCGTGGTCTCTTCCCTGGCCGCAATCCTGTTCATGGGGGGCTGGCACCCGCTGCCCGTGCACATCCCCGGTCTCAGCGACTGGCTCGGCCAGGTCCCTTCGCCTCTCTGGTTCCTCGCGAAAGTCTACCTGTTCCTCTTTCTGTTCATCTGGGTCCGGGCGACGCTGCCCCGTCTCCGCTACGACCAGCTCATGGCGCTGGGGTGGAAGGTCTTCCTGCCGGTCTCTCTCGCGAACATCCTGCTGACGGGGCTGGGGATCGTGCTCTGGCCCTATGTCCGGGGGTGGTGGG
>JACRHK010000168.1 GCA_016217625.1 Nitrospirota bacterium | reverse complement strand
TAGGGTTTTGAGTAAGAATTCCCCTGATCCTTCCTAACGAATCTGCCGAAAAGGAAAAATGCGGGCAATGTCTGCCAGCCGACAGCCGATCATCCGGGACCCGGTATAAACTGTCTTTCATCATGCGGGAGACGCCCCGCTGTTGGTAAGCAAGAAAGGAGGAGGACCCATGGAGTATCTACAATATCTGCCGTTTCTCGTCTTGACTGCGTTTGTCGGGTTGGCTGTGGTCGTCGTGGTCGGCAGGGCTCGGTCAAAGGAATAACCCGGCGGCAATCCGTCGGGGTCAGGGGTCAACGGACTGCGGGAGGGGGAACACACATGGATCAGCAGAACGTAACAGAAGCCACAGGGATTCTTGCGGAGAAAGCAGGTTTTTTCCCCAAGATCACCGAGAACATCAAGGCCACAGGAAAGAGCCCGACGCGCACGCTGATGGGGTTTTTCGGGGCCTGGGCCGCGTTCTTTCTGATCCTCTATCTCATGCCCCTCCCGACAGGGATGACACCGGCAGCCAAGGCGACTCTGGCCGTCGTGGTGTGGGCAGGGATCATGTGGGTGACGGAGGCAATCCCGGTAGGGGTGGCGGGGCTCTCGATCCCGATGCTCCTGATCCTCTCCGGGTCGCTCGCAAAGATCAAGGAGGCCTTCGACGGATTCACCACGCACGTGGCCTTCCTCTGCCTGGCCGCGTTCATCTTCGCGGCCGTGATGCAGGCGGCCACTCTGGATCGCCGGATCGCGCTCACCATCCTGGCCAAGATCAGGGCGACCAGCGTGGGCGGGATCATCTGGGGGATGTTCGCCACGAATGTGGCCTTGGCCTTTGTGATCCCAGCGGCCGTGGCTCGCGCGGCCACGCTCCTTCCCATCGTCAACGGGATCACGCGCCTCTTCGGCGAGACGCCCCAGGAGCGGGAGGCCAAGAAGGCCATCGTGATCCAGGCGCTCGTTTACTCCGCCATGATCAGCGGCGTGGCCATCATGACAGCCCACATGCCGAACCTCATCATGGTCGGGCTCTTTGAGAAGGAGCTCAAGCTCAGTGTCTCCTACATTGACTGGTTCCTCCTCCAGTGGCCGTACTTGGGGATGTTCGTGCTTACCCAGTGGTGGGTCCGCTACTACTTCAGGACAAAAGCGGTCGCGGTGCCCGGCGGGATCACCCGGATTCGGGAGATGCGGCAGGAGATGGGGAAGACCACGCAGAGCGAATGGCTGATCCTCATGGTCTTTGCCATCGTCGGGATCCTCTGGGTTTTCGAGGAGGTGCATAAGATCAAGACCGGGATCATTGCCCTGGTGGGGCTGGTCCTCCTTTTCACGCCGGGACTCTTCGGGTTCAAGTGGAAAGACGTCCAGGATCGCACGATCTGGGGCACCTGGTTTCTGCTCGGCGGGGCACTGTCCCTCTCCTTTGCCATGGGAAGCACGGGGCTGGCGAAGTACCTGGCCAACCTGGCGAAACCCCTTGCGATGGGACAGCCCTGGTGGCTCATTATTCTGATCCTGATGACGATGACCCATTTCATCCGCCTGGGGATGCTCTCCAACGTGGCGGCCATTGCCATGCTCGCGCCGGTGATGCTCTCCATGGCGCCGCATTTCGGCCTCCACCCGGTCGCGTTTACGCTACTTGTTTGCGATACGGACACCTATGCCTACATCCTCCCCACGCAGATCACGGCGGCGGTCGTCGCCTACAGCACGGGAACCTTCTCCACAGGCGATTATGCCCGGGTGGGGATCGTCGCGGTCCTCATCGCGATGACCTATGGGATCCTGGTGATGGCGCCCTGGTACGCCTTCCTGGGCCTCCCCGTCTGGGATCCAACGGCGCCCTGGCCGTTCGGCACGGTGAACCCTCGTTGACACTTGGGCCGGCGCCTCGGTATAATAAAACAATAGGAGGATGGCGTGGAGAAGCGGATTGAATCCTTTGTCGAGCGTCATTGGTATCTCGACCGGATCGAGGTGCTCAAGCCATTGACGGCCCAAGAGAAAGCCTTCTTCCTTGAAAACACGACCCGGTGTCGTTACAGTAGCGGCACTTGCATCTTTAGCCCCGGGGATCCCGGGGTTTCCGTGTATATGGTCCAGGAGGGAAAGGTCAAGATCTACACCCTGACGGAAGAGGGCCAAGAGGTTGCCTACTGGTACTGTCACTCGGGAGAGTTCTTCGGTCTGGCGGAGGTCTGCGGCGAGGAGGCGCGGACCTGTTTCGCGGAGGCTGTGATCGATACTGCTGTTGTAGAGATCCCGCATGATTGCCTGAAGGTGCTGATCGGGAACAATCCTCTTTTCGCCCAACAAGTCATCAAAGTGCTGGGCGCCAGGCTCCGTCAGGCTTGTGACACGATACAAGAACTGGCCACGGCCGATGTCCCTTCCCGATTGGCTCACCTCCTCGTCAAACTGGCGCAGATCAGCGGGTCGCCCCACCCCGGCGGCGGCCTGGCGATCGACGACCGGCTCACCCATCAAGAGCTGGCCAACATGATCGGGGCCTCCCGCCAGACCGTAACGGAGACCCTGAACCGGTTTAAGGAAGAGGGGATCATCGCAGTGGAGGGGCGGAAGCTCATCCTGACCAAGCCGGAACGGTTCGCCCACCTCCTTTCCCCGGCAGCCTGACCGCGCGCGGAATCGTTCGTGGAACTGGACCCCGTCTTTGCCGACGATCTGGTGGGCGACCCCCTGAACGCCCGGCTGATCCTGTTCATGGCGGGGAACCAGTTCATGGTCCTGCCGGACTTAATCGCCGCCTTCAGGGAAACATGCGCTTTCCCGCACGACATCTATTACCAGAGCCTCCCGCCCGGGCTTTTGCTCAGGCAGATCCTGGACGGGGAGCTGCGCCTGGGCCGGTTGCGCCTGACGTTCCGCCCCGACCTGTTCGGCAGCACGGGAGAGGCCCACATGGCTGTCCTCCGCGAAAGAGGGTTGATCGAGGGATTCTCCCACTACATCCGCAACCGCCTGGCGCTCATGGTGCGGAAAGGGAATCCCGCAGGCATCAAAGGACTGGCTGAACTGGCGCATCCGGAGGTCCGGATCTCCATGCCTGATCCCGCCCACGAGGGAATCGCCTCCGACTACATCCTGCCCATGCTGGAGCGGTTCGGGGGGAAGACGTTGCTCGACCGGCTCCTGACGGAGAAGGTCCGGGGGGGGACCACGCGCCTCACGACCATCCACCACCGCGAGACGCCCGATCGCCTCCTGGCGGGAGCGTGCGACGTGGGGATCGTCTGGGCCTCGGAGGTCGCCTGGCAACAGCGCGAGGGCGCTCCGCTGGAAGGAGTGGAGATTCCACCTCCATTCGATATGCGGGACCGGGTAATCTACACGGTGGCTGTTCTCAAACAGGCTTCCCATCCGGATGCGGCGCGCGCCTTCGTGGATTTCCTCCTCACCGCGGAGGCTCAGGCGCTATACGCGCAGCATGGGTTCACGCCCCTCGACGATTAATCGACTTCTTCCCAATCCAAACTGTCCGTCAGGCGACAGACGCGCCTGTCCCGCTTTGCTATGATCCTGCCAACAAGAGCATCTTCGTCGGATAGGCATGGAAGGAGGTTGCGATGAGTGCAAGGGGTGTAAAGGAAATGAAAGAGGCGCTGGGGAATTATGTCCGTCCGGAAGGCTACCTGGAATACTTCCAATCCATCCCATTTATAGGGCGCGTGCACTGTCCCGTGAAGGAGATCGAGGCGGGGAGCTGGCAAGAGCTGATCCTGGACTATGAGGTCGGGGGCTCCGGACTTGCCGACGGCGCCTGGCTGAAGGTCGCGTTCAAGTTCTATTCCGACTGGGCCCTCTTTCAGACGGACGACCCGCGGGGGGCGAACTACATCTCCGCCGAGTATCTTGCCCGACCCGTGCTGCCTGGAGAAAGCCCGGCCACGGTGCAGTCGCTGAAGGTCCGCTTCGACCAGAAGGGACATGAGCGTCCGTATCAGAAGGCCGTCATCATTGACATCGTCGATGGATATCTCAAACCCGGCGACCACATCCTCATCCGCTTGGGAGACAAACGGGCCGGGGGGCCGGGAACACGCGTGCAGACCTTTGTGGAGGAAGGATTCCGCTTCCGGACGTACATCGATCCCCTGGGAACGTCCCGGTTTGCAGAGGTGCCGGGCGACGTGATCATTGACATCGTTCCGGGCCCTCCTGCCAAGCTGATCATGGTTGGCCCCCGCCTGGTCAAAGAAGGGGAGCTGTTCCCGCTCCGTCTACGGGCCGAGGATCTCTGGGGGAACACCTGCTGGAACCTGGGGGGGAGCATGCGGGTTGTGCTGAAGAATGGAACGGCAACCCTGCTGGAGCAAGAGCTGGATCTCCCCAAGCAGGGGTGGGCCGTCGTGAAGCTCGATCAGCTCCGGTTGCCTCAGACAGGAGAGGTGGCGGTCGAGGCTTCCCTGGCAGGCACAGACGTGCGGAGCGAGCCTGCGTTCGTGTCGGTGGAGAAGAACCTCTCTTTCCCCAGGGCGTTTTACGCGGATCTCCACGTCCATTCCAAGAACACGGTGGGGACGAACAGCACGGAATACAACTTCTCCTACGGCCGGGAGGTGGCGGGTCTGGATGTCCTGGGGTACACGGCCAACGACTTCCACATCACCAAGGCCCACTGGGACAAGGACGTGCAGCTCTGTAAGGCCGTCAACAAGGAGGGGGAGTTTATCTGCTTCCCGGGGACGGAGTGGTGCGGTAACTCCTGCGCCGGAGGAGATCACAACGTTGTTTTTCTTGGAGAGGAGGTCCTCTTCCCCTATGGTCGGGATGGGGAGCTGGTTCGGTCTTTCGAGTGGAACGAGAACATGAAGGACAAGGAGATCCAGCCGGGGGCCTGGCCCATCGACAAGCTCTACGATGCCTATATCCACGACCCGGAGAATCACCTCCTCATGCCCCATGTGGGTGGCCGACGGTGCATCCTGGACTGGCACCACCCGGTCCTCGAGCGGCTGTCAGAGATCGGCTCGGCCTGGGGGCAGTTCCCCTGGCTCTATGAGGACGTCTTGCGCCGGGGGTACAAGCTGGGCGTTTCGGCGAACGGAGATGAGCACCGGGGGCGCTGCGGCGGCGGCGTGCCGGGAACGGCGGTCTTCGGCACCAAGGGCGGCCTGACCGGCGTGATTGCCCCCGCTCTCACGAAGCGGGCCATCGGGCAGGCGCTCCGGGCGCGGCATACCTGGGCCACGACGGGCGAGCGGCTCGTGGCGCTCCTCTGGGCGGACGGCTATCTCCAGGGGGATGAGCTGGAAGCTGCCGGTCCTGTCAGCCTCCATTACCGGCTCCTGGGGGATGTGGGGTGGGATGAGATCGCCCTTTGCGATCACAACGGGCCGCTGCAGCTTCGGAACCTCCAGGAAGAGGCGGGGTACGCGCCGAACCGGATCCGTGTTCGCTGGGGCGGGGCGCGGATCAAGGATCGCTATCGCTGGGCCGAGTGGCGGGGGACGCTGGAATACGCCGATACGCTCGTTCACTGGTACAAACCCCACGGCCTGGAGCATGCCGAGGAGTATGTCCGGAGGGCGGGGCCGCTGAAGATCGCCTTCCGGACAGATACCTACGGCGATGCCGATGCCATTGAGATGGAGTTAAGCTCTCTGACCACGGCGCGGTTCCGCCTGCACGTGGAGATCGGCAGCTACGTGAAGGTCGGCAACCCTCTGAAATCCAACCCCTACGCGCACTTGCCCGAGTACACCTGGGAGTTCACGGGGCGGGAGCTCATGGAGAAGGGGGTGCTCCGGCGAGAGCTGGGTGGGGCCGAGCTGTTCCTCGCGGCTGAGCGGCTGAGCGACAAGCCGATGCCCAGGGATGTGGAAGGAACCTTTACACTTGAGCCGGTCAATGGCCCGCATGGGTTCAGGCCGATCTATCTCAGAGGCCGCCAGGTGGATGACGCCAAGGCCTGGGCGAGCGCCCTGTTCATCACGTTCCTCAAAGGGAAGAAGAAAACCTGATCGTTCAAAGCCCCCCTCCGCCCGTCCCGATGGCCATCCGGACGGGCTTTTTTGTGCCGTTGTCAATTAACAAGGAATGGATGGGGTCACATCTTCATATGTCATTAACTTCTTGACAAAAGCACTCGGAGGAGCAGTCGCCCCAACAGGGATATTGCCATCTACATGCTGTCTCAGCTTGAAAGTTATCGGAACAAAGTGATTGGAGAGGTCTTTGGAGTAGGCTATCCTGCCGTGAGTGGGGCGGTGAAGCGCGCGCAGGAAGATCTTCGTTCAAATCGGCGGTTAGGGGAAGTGGTCAAAGACCTGCGAATTGACAGATGAAGATGTGACCCCTAATCTGCCATGGAGGTGATGTCCAGGAAGGGGGCGGGGAGCAACCGGTTGTTCTGGATGATACGGTCGCGTCCGGGTTGCTCCAGCACAAAGAGTCGGCCGGCGCCATCTCCTGCGTGGGTGAGAAAGAGCGGCTGCTCCAGCCCGCGGGTCACGACCGGATCAAGCCGGATGACGCCCTGCGCCAGGGCCTGGGACATTGCATCCACAGGGCAGAGGAACAATCCCAGGAGCGCTGCGACGAGAACCTGCCACATGGGCTCAGCTTAGAGCCTTCTCGCTTCCCTTGTCAAGTCAAGCCGATCTCTTTCCTGCCGGGCGCGTGAAATATTTATCTTGACATCTACCTACTAGTAGATATAACATGGCCGTCGCGATGGGGACCGATACGAAGACAGCGATCCTTGACGCCGCGCAGGCGCTTCTCCAGACCCGCGGGGCCAACGGGATCAGCTATCAGCACATCAGCGATACGGTGAAGATCCGGAAAGCCAGCATCCATTACCATTTCCCCACCAAGCACAAGCTGATAGAAGCCGTTCTCCGTCGTTACTGCGTCAACTTTCTGGGGTTGGTCGATGCGATCATCGCTTCAGATGATCCGGCGCCGGTCAAGCTCAGGAAGTATATCGGCCTCTTTGATCGGACGCTCCGCAACGGCGCAGGCCAGAAGGTCTGCCTCTGCGGGATGCTCGGCGCGGAACTTGCCAGCCTAAGAAGCCCCACTGTGACGCTGCTTCAACGGTTCTACCGCGAAAATGCCTTGCGGCTGGAAAAGATCCTTGAAGAGGGGCGGAAGAGGGGGATGCTGCGATTTGACGGGGAGGCCAAAACCGTGGGGATGTTGGTGTTCTCCCTGCTCGAAGGAGCGATGCTGCTCGCGCGCGCGGATGGCGGCGTCAAACGGTTCCGGCGTCTCACAAGTCAACTGCTGAGGATGGTCGGCGCTTAATTTATTGCGTCATGAATCTACCTACTAGTAGGATAGTACAACCGCCCCCTCAACGAGTGGCGGGACACTCACGATGGTGAAGGACGGCCATAGGGTCATCCGTTCATCAGGAGAAAGGAGGTAAACAACCATGACGCGCACAGAGCACAGACATCTGCATTCGCCGGATGAAACACGAAGTTTCGAAAAGGGCAAACTGGAATTAGTCAACATGGAAGGCGGCGCCATCGGCCGGCTTACGCTCTTTCCGGGATGGAAATGGTCCGAACACATCAGACCGATCGCCGGCACCGAGAGCTGCGAGGCGCCGCACTTTCAGTACCACGTGTCCGGCCGGCTCCGGATTCGCATGGATGATGGAGCCGAGTCCGAAGCCGGGCCCGGCGATGTGACGTCGCTTCCATCGGGCCACGACGCCTGGGTCGTGGGAAACGAGCCTGTCGTCGTGATCGACTGGCACGGGGCGACAGAATACGCGAAGCGGTAGTGTTCAGCATGAAAGGAGGATTCGCCATGCGTCGCTGGATGGTCTTGAGCGCGTTGTTGGGAGTTGGAATCGCGGCAAGCACGGTTTATGCCGAGACGTGCCTTTCGCCGTACATCAAGGGGCTGCGGCAGCCGGAGAAGGTGATGTATCTCTGGACGCTGCCGGCCGGCAAGGGGAGCGACTTTCTGGCGGTGATTGACGTGAATCTAGCTTCCGCCACCTATGGAAAGATTCTCCGTCGGGTTGAGGTCGGATCGGAGGGGAATGAGGCCCACCACATGGGGTTCACGGACGACCGGATGAAGATCTGGGCGGCCAGCCTCAACACCAGCCGTTTGTTCATCTTCGATGTGAGCGCCGATCCTATGAGCCCCAAACTGGTCCGCACGATCGAGAATGTTCCCAAGCTGACCGGCCTTTCCGGGCCGCACACGCCTTACGCCATCCCGGGCCGGATGCTGATCAGCATGGCCTCCGGGCCGGACGGCACGGGCCCGGGCGGCCTGGCGGAGTTTACGAATGACGGGGAATTCATCGCCGGCCACAAGGCGCCCAACCATCCCTACGAGACGGTCATCAAGCCGGAATTCAACCGGATGATCACCTCAAGCTGGGTTGCGCAGAAGACCTATATGAGCTCCCTGGACAAATGGGACCCGAAAGGATTTTCAAACACCCTGCTGGTGTGGGACTTAAAGGCCCGGAAGATCCTCCAGGAACTGAAGGGCGACCCGATCCCGCTGGCTGCGCGGTGGGCGCTGAAACCCAACGCGACGTACGGCTATGCGATCAGCAACGTGGGCGACTCCCTCTGGATGTTCCGGAGGCGGAAGGACGGATCGTTTACGTATAAGAAGGCCGCCGACCTCGGCAAGGGGTGCGGGCCCGGCGACATCCGGCAATCTCCGGACGACCGCTACCTCTACGTCAGTTGCGTCGGGCGCGGCGAGATCCAGACCTGGGACATCTCCAAACCGGAGAAGATCCGCCTCCACGATACGGTCCAGGGGCTCGTGCAAGCCACTATGATGCACGTGACGTACGACGGCCGGCGCCTCTACGTGACCAACTCGGCCGTCAGCAGCATCGATTACTCTCCGCGCTATGCCCTGCGCCTGATCCACGTCGGCCAGGACGGGCGGATGAAGCTCGACTCGTTCTTCGGGATCGATTTCGCGAAAGCGCCTGACGGTCCGGCGCGGCCGCATGACATGCTGCTGAATTGAGGACGTCCATCATGCGCGACGTCACGGCAACGTGCCGCAAAATATGGCGGGGAGACGGCTGGATGCGGGGCCTTCTCCTCTCCTCCCTTTTTTCTTGTGCTTTGCCTTTCCCACTTGGCGCCTTGGCTCTTGCCCACGAGGCAGATGCTCCCAACGCGCGCGCCAGCCAGCCGGAGATCTCCGACTCCCCGAGGTTGTCGTTCATCCGGCCGGCGTCGGACTTCGCTCTAGTCGACACGAACGGCCGGCCGGTCCGTTTGTCGGCACTCAGGGGGCGCGTGGTCCTGCTCGCCTTCATTTACACCTCCTGTTCAACGGCCTGCCCGCTCCTGACCCAGCGGATGGCGTGGCTCCAGAAGGAACTGTCGCGGTCGGGACTCCAAGGGTCGCAGGTCCAGTTCCTCTCAGTGACGGTCGATCCGGAGCGGGACTCGGCCGCGGCGTTGGCCCGTTATGCCGCGCGTTTCGGGGCGGAATCCGACGGGTGGCGGTTCCTCCGCGAGGAGCCGGAACGGTTGCAACCGGTCCTGTCGGCCTACGGCGAATGGACCCGGCCGATTCCCGATGGGGAGATGGATCACCCGGCCCGGGTGTTTCTCATTGATTCTGTGGGGCGAATCCGGGAGATCTACAGCCTCAGCTTCTTCGACGAGCGGCAGGCGCTGGTGGACATCCGGGCGCTCCTCCGGGAGGCCGGTTAGGCCGGCACCGGAATAACGGAAGAGGCTCAACCGTTAACATCTATAACGGGGCTCCTCCGGGGAGGCCGGATACGACGGTTTCCGACGGGTAAAGATTGTCTTGTGACAGATGTCACGAATTTACTTGACCGGCGGTGCGGTTTTTGTTAGCGTGGAAAAGCTCATTTTTCTGGGCGTCGTGTGAACCTGTTCACTTGAAGGAGGAAAGTGCATGAAACGTTTTCTGCTGTTTGCTCTGCTTGTCGGTGTGGGAACCCTCATTTACGCTTCGGGGGCCTGGTCGGCCAAGCATGCCGTGGCGCCGGCGCCGAACGGCATCGCGATCCCCGAGGGGTACAAGAACTGGCGGGTCATCGCGCCTTCACAACGGACGGACAACAATACGATCCGGGTCGTCCTGGGGAACGATGTCGCGATGGAGGCCGCGCGAGCGGGGAAGACCAAGCCGTGGCCCGATGGAGCGATTCTAGGGAAGATCGTCTGGAAGAATAAGACGCATGAGAACTGGCCCACGGCCATCGTGCCCGGCCCGTTGGTCCACGCCGAGTTCATGATCAAGGACTCGAAGAAGTACGCCGCCACGGGCGGGTGGGGGTTTGCCCGCTGGCTGGGGATGGACCAGAAGCCCTACGGGAAGGACGCCACGTTCGTCCAGGAGTGCTTCGGCTGCCACACGCCGGTGAAGGAGAGCGACTACGTCTTCACCCACCCCGGCATGCTTCCCTAGGAAAAAAGATGTTGGAGGTTGGAGGCTGAAGGCTTGAGGCAAAGTCTCTGGCCTCCAACCTCCAACCTCTACCAGTTCTCACATCGTCATGAACGCGTGGTTCGGGGAGAATTTCGGGAATGGAACTTAGGGGACTGGGGGCCAGTGCGCCAGAATCATGGGAAGAGGGCGCAGTTCGCGCCGGAGAGGGTCTAGAGTCAGACCCAGGGCCTCAAGGGTGAAGGCCCCCAGGAGGACGCTGTCGCCTTCCTCACCGAAGATGACATCCGCACCTCCGATGCGATCCTGGTATTTGAAGAGGGCGATCCCCTTCTTTCTGGTGATCTTGGCGCCGTTGGCCAGACGGAATTCTTGCTCAGTCAGGGGTTGGATGTCGAGTTTCCGGAGGATAGGGGTGGGGACGACGGAATATATAGCTCCCGAGTCAATCAGAAACTCCACCCTTTCCGTCACCTCAGGGCGCGCTGGATTCCCCACTTCCATTTCGAGGACTGTCAGACCCATAGCGGGCTCCCTTTATGAGAGAGAATACTCTATTTTCGAAGGCCTGTCAAACGGAATGATTTGCCTCGTTTGAGCCTGCCCGACGAATCCACAAATCCCTTTCCCCACCCGGTTGAACTGCTTGAAGGTTGAGGCTGAGGTTGAGGTTGAGGCTGAGGTCAGCATTCAGCCGTTGCTTGTTCTGTTTTGTAGGGCAACCCCTTCGATTCACTCAGGGCAGGCTCTTCAGGGTTGCGGGTTCTGCCCCGACGGCCATCGGGGCCCTACAAAGGAGGCCCTGTACAGGCGGCCCATGAAGGGCCGCACTACCTGCCCCGATATCCGTCGGGGCGGCTACCAGCCAGCGGCTACAGGCAGGCAGGCGGCAGGCGG
>JACRHK010000167.1 GCA_016217625.1 Nitrospirota bacterium | reverse complement strand
TCGGCTTGCGCCCCATGGCGCGTTAAAAGGCCGCTGACAATCTGGTTAGTGTCAAGAACGACCCGATCCACGCCGTTTTGCGCGAACCTTTGCTCTGGCGGAGGCCACGTCGCTTGCAACCTCTTCCTCCGGCACGGACGGCAATCCGGATCGGATCTCGTCGATGAGGCGAAATCGCGCTTCGCGCTCCTCAATGAGACGTTGAAACTCCTCCGCGCTGATAATCCCGGCTACCGGGATTCCCCCTTTTTCGACAAGATAACGCGCTTGACCAGACTGAACGCTTTTTAAAATCTCGCCAAACCGCGTGCGCGCCTGGAGCGCCGGAACCCTTTTCGTTGTATCCCCCCGCCGCTTCATACCCATCATCTCCAATTAGAAGTATATAGTACTCATTACTTATAGTCAACCCTTGCCCAAACTCCTTTGCTGGGTGATATTAGACGACGTGATCCCGCAGGGCGCGCAGATCGTCAATCACCAGGTCCGGTCGTGCCGCCCGGACCAACTCCGGCGGCCTGAAGCCGTAGGTCACGCCGCAGGTCCGGATGCCGGCGGCGCGGCCGGCCTCGATGTCGGTGGGGCTGTCGCCCACGATCATCGTCCGATCCGGCAGGACCCCCAGGCGCGTGAGAACCCAGCGAATCGCCTCGGGGGAGGGCTTCTTTCTGCCGACCGTATCTCCGCCGACGACCAGGGCGAAGTGCTGCGCCACCCCCAGCCCCTGTAAGATCCGGCGCGACAGGTCCTCCAGCTTGTTGGAGACGACGGCCATGCGTTTCCCTGCGAGCGCCTCTAGCGTTTCCGTCACGCCGGGGTAAAGATGGGTCTTATCAAGCAGGTGGGCCGAGTAGTGATCCAGGAAGTGCGCCATCCCCTCTTTCAAGCGGTCGAGATGGGCGGGCCCCAGCGATCGGTGGATCAACTCCCGCACGCCGTTCCCCACATACCCCACGATCGTCTCCGGCGGCAAAGGGTCTAGGGCTAGCTGGTCGAGCATCCGGTTGACGGCGTTGAAGATGTCCTGGCGGGAGTCCACCAGCGTCCCGTCCAGGTCGAAAATCAAGAGGTCGATAGGCCACTGCATCTTTACAGAATTGAGGAACGTCTCAGATACCAACTATGCGGCTACCAACTTCTCTTCGTTTTGAATGATGATTTTCGGATTGGGGTTTTTCTGCGGAACAGGTAAATCCTGCCCTTTCAACAGGTTGACATGCTCGACCATCCCCCACTTCGCTTTGTAGATACAATCTTCGATGGAGTGGCCTATCCCCGAAAACCCTTCAAGGTCCGGCGAGAAAAAACCGAAATAGTCAGGTTCTTCGGTCGCTTCGATGATGAGCGTGTAGGGCAATTCGATCATCGTCTGCCTCCTACCTTTTCTTGATGCCCGCTGCTTTCAAGATGGCATGACAAGTGCCGGCAGGCACCTCTTTTGAACCGTGATAATCCACTCTAATGAGCCTCTCCCATCCGGGCTTCCTATAGTATCTCACAGACCCTCTCTCTTTGACAATTCTGAAGCCGTATTCTTCCAACAGTCTCACCAATTCGCTAAACTTCATGCGGTCACCACGGATCAACACCCAGCAGTGTCTACAGCCGGTTCAAGGCGACAACACGATCTTCCCAAACTGCCGGCGGGCGAGCATCCGCTCCTGGGCTTGCCGCGCCTCGGCTAACGGGAAGACCGAGTCGATGACCGGCTTGAGTTTTCCCTCCCCCACCAGGCGCGTCAGGAGATCAAGCTCGCTCCGTCTCCCCATGAGGGATCCGTACACGGCGATCTGCCGCATGTAGAAGGCCCGCAGGGAGACCGTCGCCTCGCCCCCCGTGGTGGCCCCGCAGGTCACGAGGCGCCCCCCTTTGGCCAGCGCGGCCAGGGATTGCCCCCAGGTGGCCGGACCGATATGTTCGAAGACGACGTCCACGCCCCGTCCCCCCGTAAGCGCCTGGGCCCGCGCGCCGACATCTTCTCTTCCGTGGTGGATGACCTCGTCGACCCCCAGGCCCTTCGCCCTGGGGATCTTCTCTTCCGAACCCACGGTGGCCAGGACGCGGGCGCCGGCCAACCGGGCAATCTGGACGGCGGCCGAGCCGATCCCGCTCCCCGCCCCCAGGATTAGGACCGTTTCTCCGGGAGCCACGGCCGCGCGCGTGACGAGCATATGCCAGGCCGTGAGGAACGTCAGGGGAAAGGCAGCCGCTTCTTCAAACCCCACTCCATCGGGGATGGGGAGGAGATGCTGCGCCTGGGCGACGGCCAGATCCGCGTAGCCGCCTTGCGTCCCCGCGCCGTAGATCGTGAACGCGTCGCAGCGGTTGTCCCAGCCCGACCGGCAGGCGGGACAGGACCCGCACCCCTGGCCCGGCGCGATGAGGACCCGATCCCCCGCTTTCCATCTCGTAGAGTCGAGTCTCCGACCGGCGACCCCCTCGCCAACGGCTTCCACCACCCCCGCCACATCGCAGCCGGAGATGTGAGGCATCGGGATCGTGTAGGCGGGAATCCCCTGGCGGATCCAGATATCGAGATGGTTGAGGGCGCAGGCCTTGACCCGCACCAGCGCCTCGCCAGGACCCGGCCGGGGATCGGACGCCTCTTCGTAACGGAGAACCTCCGGCCCCCCATGCTCATGGAACCGAACAGCCTTCATGCCGGTCCCTTCACAGGCTGAGGCTTCTTCCGCCGTCGTCTCCGCTTGGACCCTTCTGCCGCCGGCGCATCCTGAGAGGGGGTCGGCAACGGCTGAATCGCCGCATGGGGATGAGGTCGGCGAACCTCCTTGACCAAGAGATTCTCCTCGGGCCAGAGCACGGGGATCTTCTGGCCGATGAGATCCTCGATCCCTTCCAACCCCTCGACGTAATATTCGCAGGCCAAAGAGATCGCCTTGCCGGTCGCCCCGGCCCGGGCCGTGCGGCCGATCCGGTGGACATAGTCCTCCGGGTCCAGGGGGAGGTCGTAGTTGATGACATGCGTCACCGCCTCGATGTGGAGCCCCCGCGAGGCCACGTCCGTCGCCACGAGGATCGGGAACTTCCCCTCTTTAAACCCGCGCAACAGCGACAGCCGCCTTTTCTGTTGGACGTCGCCCGTGAGAGCCTTGGCCGTATAGCCGTTGCGGGTCAGCCGCTCCACCAGTCGCTCCGCCTCCCGCTTCGTGTTCACGAAGAGGAGGATGCGGCCTCCGCCCGGGGCGGACCCCGAGTCGCGCAGCAGGCCGAGCAGGAGCGAGAACTTCTCATGCCGCCCCACGTGGTACAGGACCTGCTCGGCCTTCGGCACGGTGATTCGCTCCGGGCTGACGATGATCTGCTCCGGGTTGTTCATGTGCTCGTAAGCCAGCTCAAGGACGCGGTGCGTGAGCGTGGCCGAAAAGAGGAACGACTGCCGGCGGTGGTAGGGGGGCAGGCGGCGGAGGAGGAAGCGGAGGTCCTGGATGAACCCCATGTCGAACATCCGGTCGGCCTCGTCGATCACCAGCACCTCCGCCCGGCCGAGGCTGTAGGCCCTCTGCTTGAGGTAGTCGATGAGCCGGCCCGGCGTCCCCACCAGCAGGTCGGGGCCCTGCTTCAGGGCCTCGCGCTGCTTGTCGTAGTCGATCCCGCCGTAGACGGCGAGATGCGTCAGCCCCGTGAACTGCCCCAGGTTGAGGGCGTCGTCGGTGATCTGAACCGCCAGCTCCCGCGTGGGAGCGATGATGAGGGCGCGCGGCGAAGGGGGCTCCGTCTGAGGCGGCGCCGGATGCCGGAGCAGCCGGGTAAACGCGGCGATGAGAAACGCCGCCGTCTTCCCCGTCCCCGTCTGGGCCTGGCCGGCGACATCCTTCCCCTCCAGGGCAAGGGGCAGGGCCAGGGCCTGGATGGGCGTGCAGTGTTGAAAGCCGACCTCTTCAATCCCGCGGATGACCGGCTCGGGAAGGGAAAACGCGTGGAAGTCCGGCAGCGCGTGCGGTGGATGGTGCGCTTTCATGTGAAAGCAATTGTACGCATTCGTGCTGAAAAATGCAACCGCAATAGAGCGCGGGAACTACCGAAGCCATATCGCCGTCGCCGCGCCCGTGAGCGTGCAGCCGATGTTGACCCCTTCGTTGCCGATCCAGCCCCGGTTCTCCAGCAGCGCACCAAGGTAGCTGTCCACGGTCATCCCCGCGAACCCCGCGCCGGTCAGGAGGATGACTTCCTCCGGGGTCCGGACGAGCCCTGTTCCCCATGCCGTGAGGGCCACGAGGAACCCGGCCAACCCGCCTAACACCGTCCCCTCCAGGCTGATCGCGCCGTTGGCGCCGCGGGGCGCCGGCTGAAAGGTCGTGATCCAGACGGTCTTGCGGCCCCAGAGCATCCCCAGCTCACCCGAGACCGTATCGGCAGCGGCGGCGGTAAGGCTGCCGAGCGTCCCGAACAACCAGAGGGAGGAGGCCTGAGGCCATACCCCCGCAGCGATGGCGCATCCCAGAGCGACGCCGCCGTTGGCCAGGACATTCCGCCAGTTCCGGAGCGATTGTACCGTACCCAAACGCGCCTTGGCCGACCGTTCGAGAAAGCTGCTGCCGGTTCCCAGGAGGAAGAAGACGAGGAGCGGAAGGAACCCGCCCCACCCCCAGACCGCCGTCACCCCCACCCCTACGGCTCCCGCTGCAAGGGCGCCCGAGGCCGTAAGGAGGCGCCACCGCCAGGCGGCAAGCGCCAAGCAGGCGTTGACGGCCAGCGCAAGCCACAGGGGAGGCATCAGCGTGTCTGTCTGTGGCTGAAGAAGACCCGCTCCTCGAGCGCCGCCAGCAGCGGGCCGAGGGTCGTGGGGTCTAGGGCGGAGACGGGCACCGCTTCGAACCGCCGGGCCAGCGCCTTGACTTCCTGGGGATCGACCCGGTCGATCTTGTTGAAGACGAGGAGGCGGGGAATCCGGCCCAGTTCCAGCTCGCCCAGAATCTTCTCCACGGCCCCCATCTGCTCCTCGAACCGGGGGTGGCTGATATCGACCACGTGGATCAGGAGGTCCGCGTCCTGAAGCTCATCGAGCGTCGCCCGGAACGCCCCCACGAGGTCGGGGGGCAGATGGCGGAGGAACCCGACGGTGTCGGTGATGATCGCCTCGCGCTCCCGGGGGAACCGCAGGCGGCGGCTCGCCGTGTCGAGCGTGGCGAAGAGGAGGTTCTCCGTGAAGGTCTCGCTCTTCGTCAGGGTATTGAGCAGCGTGGACTTCCCCGCGTTGGTGTACCCCACGATGGAGAGGATCGGCAGGGCCCGCTGGACCCGCAGCCGCCGGCGCTCATAGCGTCCGCGGCTCAGGGCGCGGAGCTGCTGTTCGAGGCGGGCGATCCGTTCCCGCACGCGGCGCCGGTCGATCTCCAGCTTCATCTCCCCGGGTCCCCGGCCGCCGATGCCGCCCATGAGCCGCGACATCGCCGTCCCTTTCCCTGTCAGGCGCGGCAGCAGGTATTTGAGCTGGGCCAGCTCCACCTGGACTTTCCCGTCGCGGCTGTGGGCCCGCCGGGCGAAGATGTCCAGGATGAGCTGGGTGCGGTCGATGACGCGGAGCTCGGTCAGGTCGGTGATCGCCTTCGCCTGGGCGGGCGACAGCTCCTGGTCGAAGATGAGGAGGTTCGCCCCGACCTGGAGCGCGCGGATGATCACCTCCCGGAGCTTCCCGATGCCCATGAGGGTGCGGGGATCAAAGCGCTGGGGACGCTGCACGACCGCATCCAGTACCTCCACCCGGCTGGATCGGGCCAGGTCCTGAAGCTCTTCCAGGGATTCCTCCAACGCCTGGCGGTTCCCGGTCCCCACGCCGATGAGGATGGCGCGGTCTCGCCCCTCCTCCACCGTCACGCCGCTCGCCGCCCGGCCCAGCTCCTCCTCCAGGGCGCGCACAAATTCCTCGCAATCGAGATGCAGATCGTGCAGGGGAACCGGGGCAAGAGTTTCATAAACCTTCCCCTCAGGGTTGGGCGGCAGAAGATGGGCCACGAACACGCGGGACGGCAGGCCCCCATCGCGGATGCTGAGGGCCACCATCAGGTCAAGGCGGAGCAGCGCCAGGTCGGTGAGGTCCTCCCGGGTGAGGAGCTCCTCTTTCAGGTGGGTGTGGATCAACCGGAGGCCGCGCAGCCGCTTCCGCCCGATGCGGTGCTCCGTGAGCGACGGGATCGTGATCTCCCGGTCGCTCCCCACGAGGACCTGCTCGATGATCCCCCGCCGGTTGATGAGCAAGCCGACTTGGCGGCCGATCTCGGAGGAGACCTCCGTGAGCGCGCGGGCCAGCTCGGGCGTCACCACCTCACGAGCCGGGACGCGGCGCCGGTAGAGGCGCTCCAGGTGCCGGATCTGCCCGGGCTTCAGGCCCAGCGTGTTGCCGTAGAGAGACGGGATGGAGACCTCCTCACCTTCGAAAGGCAAAATGCAAATTGAAAAATGAAAATTCCAAACTTTGAATTTTGCATTTTACATTTTGCAATTTGCAATACCTTTATTTTATATTTTATCTCTAACTCGCTGCCATTGCAATGGGCATTGCATGATTCTACGCTTTGCACTTTGCATTTTGCACTTTGCATTTTGCATTTTACATTTTTCATTTTGCATTGAGAGGCGTTCCCTGCGTTATACTGGGGGTATGTCTTTTCTCCCCCAACTCCTGAACCCCCGCGACGGCGACGCCGCCCTGCTGGTGGCGCTGAAGGGACAGGGCCGGGCCCTGCTGTTGGACTGCGGCCAGATCGCGCACCATCGAAGGGAGCTATTCCATCCTGTCACCGACCTCTTCGTTTCGCACGCTCACATCGACCACTTCACGGGGTTCGACCATATTTTGCGATCGCTCCTGACCCGGCGACAGACGCTCCGTGTCTACGGCCCACCGGGGATCACGGAGCGAGTCGCCGCGAAGCTGGGGGGCTACACCTGGAACCTATTGGGCGCGGAAGCCGTGACGATCCTGGTCAACGAGTGGGCGAACGGCTCGATCACGACGACCCCCTTCGCCGCTGCCGACTGCTTCATGCCCGGTCCCTCGGCCGTCTGCGAAGCCGGCAACCTCCTCCTGGCCGAGGAGCTGCTGACCGCGCGGTGCGCCCTCCTCAATCACCGCACGCCCTCCCTGGCTTTCCGCCTGGAGGAAGCCGACCACCTGCGCATTGACACCGAGACCCTCATCGCCGGCGGGCTGAAGCCGGGCCCCTGGCTGGGTCGCCTCAAGCGGCTCGTCCGCGAAGGGGCGGACCCCGAGACCCCCGTGGCCGCCGACGGGAAACCCTTTTCCCTCGGCGACCTCGCGGAGCGCCTCGTTCGCCGCGAAAGGGGAGAAATCCTTGCCTACGTCACCGACGCCCGGGGGAGCCGGGAGAATCTCGCCAAGATCATCGCCCTCGCCCGGGGAGCCGATCACTTCTTCTGCGAGGGGATGTTCCTCGAAGCCGACCGGGAGCGGGCCGACGCTTCCGCCCACCTCACCGCCCGCCAGGCGGGGCGGCTCGCCCGCGAAGCGGGCGTGAAACGCCTCACGATCTTCCATGCCTCCCGCCGGTACGGGGGGAACCACGCCCCCCTCCTGGAAGAAGCCCGCACCGAGTTCGCGAAGGTAGAGTAGCCCCGCTCTATAC
>JACRHK010000172.1 GCA_016217625.1 Nitrospirota bacterium | reverse complement strand
GGCGGCCTCCCTCCGGTACGAGATGGGATCGAGCGAGGCTGTCGTGAAGATCAGTGTGGACGTGGCGCGCGTCGCCCGTTCGAATTTCACCGTGCTGCTCCTCGGCGAGACTGGAAGTGGCAAGGACCTGGTGGCGCGGGCCATTCACAGAGCGAGCGCGCGGGCCAGCCGGCCGTTCGTAGTCGTGGACTGCGGGGCGATCCCCGAGACGCTCCTGGAAAGCGAGCTGTTCGGTCATGAGAAGGGCGCCTTTACGGGGGCGGATCGAACCACGCCGGGCAAGTTCGAGATCGCCGCGGGCGGCACGCTGTTCCTCGACGAAATCTGCAACATGCCGCTGGGCTCGCAGGCCAAGTTGCTGCGCGCGCTCCAGGAGCGCTGCGTGTACCGCGTCGGGAGTACCAAGCCCGTAAAGGTCCAGAGCCGGATGCTCGTGGCCACCAACGACGACCTCGAGACCGCAGCCGTGAGGGGCACGTTTCGCAAGGATCTCTTCTTTCGCCTGAGCGAGTTCATCATCCGCATCCCGCCGCTGCGAGAGCGCAGGCAGGACATTGTGTTCTTGGCCCAGCGCTTCCTCGATCTCACGAACCAGGAACTCGGAAAGTCCGTCCAGGGGCTTTCCGAGCGCGCGGTGGACCGGCTGGTCGCGTTCGACTGGCCGGGCAATGTGCGCCAGCTTCGCAGCACGGTCCGTCGGGCGGTCCTGCTGGCCGATACGGTGATCGAGGAAGAGCATCTCGGGCTAGCCAGAGAGCCGTTTTCCTCCCTTGCCGGCGCGCAACCACGGTCGCTCGGGGAGAACGCTGTCCCGCTGAAGCAGGTCGTGCACCAGGCCACCGCCACTGTCGAGCGGGCTGCCCTCTTGCATGCCTTGAGACAGTCGAGGGGAAACAAGGCGGAGGCTGCTCGTCTGCTTCACATCGACTACAAGACGATGCACAGCAAGGTCAAGGCCTATGGGCTCGGCACGCCAAGCGGAGGAGATCATGACGAAGAGAAAAACTGAGGCCTAGCCGGCGCGCAGGCGCGCGACACGCCGGAGGTGAATCATGGCGACTGTCCGGAGAGGCAAACCACACATCCTCATCGTTGATGATGAATCGGCAGTGCTCGCCTTGCTCAGGCGGATCCTGTCCACCGAGGACGCGGAGATCCTCGAAGCGCAAAGCGGCGCCGAAGCGCTGGAAATCGCGCGGCGGACACGGCTGGACCTGGTCATCCTGGACGTCAGGTTGCCGGACGTGAGCGGGGTGGAGGTTCTCAGGCGCGTCCGGAAGATTGACGGGATGTTGCCCGTCATCATGATCACTTCCTACGGCTCGGCCGAAACCATCCGGGCCTCCATGAGGCTCGGCGCCTTCGACTACTTCACAAAACCGTTCGACAGCCAGTACGTCAGGCGCGTCGCTCGCGAGGCTCTGAGCACTCGGGCGTGCCGTCTGGTCCCCTCGCAGACCTCGCGTCGCCCCGCGTGACCACCCTCGCGTCGTCGCCATCGCCGAACAGGACGAATGAAGAAGATTAGCCGCCGCGCGCCGCGCCCTGCCGGAGAGGCTGCAGACAGTGAAGCCGGGCGCTACAAGAAGCTGTACTCGATGCTGTTGGACGCCAGCCCCTCCTCGGTGCTCCTGATTGACAGCCAGATGCGCGTCGTCTCGGCCAACCGTAACTTCCTGGAAAAGGCGCACCGGTCCGAAGTGGAGACCGTCGGTCAGCGTATTGACGCGGTCTTCCCGCCCGCGATCGCTCAACAAATGGATCTCACGGGCCTCGTACGGGCCGCGTTCGAACACAACCGGCCGACGAGAGGCGAGCGGATCGCCTATCGCGCGCCGGGGCTCGCCACGCGCACTTATTACTACAGACTCATCCCATTCTCCTGGCAGGGCGCCATCGAGCACGTGATGTTGTTGCTCGAGGACGTGACCGAGCAGGTGCGGCTGGGTGAGGAGAACCGCCGCGTCGAGCGCCACCTGGCCAGCGTGGTGGAAAGCGCCAGCGACATCGTGCTCTCGACGACCGTTGACGGGCGGATCCTGACCTGGAACGCCGCGGCCGAGAGGATCTCCGGGTTCACCCTCAGTGAGGTGGACACCCGCACGTTCTTCGATCTGTGCGCTGAGCCGCACCGAGCGAGAGCGAGACGCGGGTTCGAAACGGTCAAACGGGGAAAAGGCTTCGGCGTGGCGGAATGGGATCTGGTGACCAAATCCGGAGCGCTCGTGCCGGTGTCCTGGGTCGGATCGGTGATGAAGAACGATCGGGCCCGGGTGGTGGCGGTTGTGGCGGTAGGCCGGGATCTGACCGAGCGGCGCAAGTTCGAAGCGCACTTGCTGCAGTCGCAGAAGCTGGCCGCCCTGGGTCTTTTGGCCGGCGGCATCGCGCACGAGATCCGCAACCCCCTGTCGATCGCCTCATCGGCTGCCCAGTTTCTCTCGGAAGAGCCCGAGGACCCCGAATTTCGCCGGGAGTGCACGGCCAAGATCCTCACGGGTATCCAGCGAGCCTCGCGCATCATCGAGAACCTCCTGCATTTCGCCCGCCCGGCTGGGCAGCCCGACATGGTGCGGGTCGATCTCGTGCGAATCGTGCGGGATGCGGCGATGCTGGCAGCGACCCAGGCCGGGATTCAGCAGGTCAACATGGAATTCGAGTTGCCGGACGATCCGGTGCTCGTCAGTGGAGTGCCCGGTCTGCTGCAGCAGCTCTTCATCAATCTCTTTCTGAACGCGTTGGGCGCCATGCCGGGCGGCGGGTCGCTGCGCGCGACCCTGGATCGGGCAGGCGCGGAGGTGAGGGTCCGGATCACCGATACGGGGTGCGGGATACCTGCGTCGGAAATCGAGAGAATCTTCGATCCGTTCTATACGACGAGGCCGATGGGCAAGGGGACGGGACTGGGACTGTCCATCTGCTATTCGATCGTGCGGCAGCATTTTGGGGTCATCGACGGCGAAAGCGTCGAAGGCCGGGGCTCCACGTTCACCGTGAAACTCCCGCTTCTGAACGAAGGGGTGGTAGGGGAATGATCCGGAACGGTGCAGCCGACATCCTCATCGTAGACGACGAGCCGGACATCTGTTGGGCGCTGACTCACATCCTCAAGGGCATGGGCATCGTCCCGGTGACCACCACGAGCGGCCGAGAGGCCCTTCGCCTCGCAAGGTCGCAGCGCTTCGCCCTCGCCTTTGTCGATGCCAAGTTGCCAGACCTGGACGGCCTCGACCTGGCGCGCCGCATCCGCGAGGGCGACGCCGCAGTCCGCATTGTCCTGGTCTCGGGCTATTTCTACCGTGATGACGCCGAGGTGCGCCAGGCGATGGCAGCGGGGCTCATCACCGATTTCGTCAGTAAACCGATCCCGCACGAAGAGATCCAGGCGATCGCCTCCGGAGTGGTCTCGCGCTGAGGTTCTCTCTCTCTGGCATCAGCGCCAGGGAATTCCTGCCATACCTCTGGCGTCCCCCCAGTGCCCCGCCCGGCTGACCTGACGCCAGTCATCTCCTTTCTGTTTGCCACCCCGTCATCTTGGGCCCTCGTCGCCGGTCACGCCCAGGCGTTGTGCTCTTGCCCGGCCGCCCCGATCGCCGACGTGTGGCCCCATAGTTGCTGCCCCCAGAGCGCGTCATGATGCCAGGCATCGGGGAGAAACCCTCGCCGTGAAGAAGCCAAGCGGGGCCGTTCGAGAACTGACGCGGTTGGAAGCAAGCGGGCGGAATCTCCCCATGGATGTCCTCGCCCACATCCCCTCGTCCATCCTGATCCTCGACAGCAGCCTTCGCGTGGTCTTTGTCAACCGCAACTTCCTCGTCAAGTCCCGGAAGGAGGAGGGGGAAGTGTTGGGAAAGCGGCTCACCGACATCTTCCCTCCCGTCATCCTCCTCTACACCGACCTCGAGGAGCGGCTTCGGAAGGTCTGTCAGACAGGCCAGCCCTTTGACGGAGGAGAAATGGAGTACCGCGCCCCGGGACTGGCGGGCCGAGTCTATTTCTACAGCCTGACTCCCTTGAAGGACGAGCCAGACGGGCGGGTCGAGAACGTGATGCTCTTCCTGGACGACGTAACGGAAAAGAAGCGCTTGGGCGAGCGGGTCAGAGAGGTAGAGCGCCACCTGGCCAGCGTCGTGGAAAGCGCGAATGACCCGATTGTCTCTCTGGACGCGGCCGGCGCGGTGATGACCTGGAACGGCGCCGCCGAGCGGACCCTGGGGTTCAGGCCTCGGGAGGTAGCGGAAAGACAGTTCGCCGACCTCTTCTCGGAAACGGACCGCCCGCACCTTCAGGCTCTCCTCGTCCAGCTCGCCAGGGAGGGGAAGGTCCAGGAGATGGATGCAGGGATGACGGCAAAGAGCGGCCCGGAGCGCCTCATCTCCTGGCGCTTTTCGGCGATGCGGGAGGAGGGCGGCCGGGTCGTGGCCCTCGTGGGGGTGGGACGGGATCTGACGGAGAAGCGGCAACTGGAGCTGCAGTTGATCCAGTCGGCCAAGATGGCCGCCCTCGGCGAGATGGCCGGCGGCATCGCCCACGAGCTCCGCAACCCCCTGGCCATCACCTCCTCGGCCGCTCAGATCCTTCTCAAGAACGGGGACGATCCCGGCACTCGCCAGGAGTGCGCCGAGAAGATCCACACCGCCGCTTCCAGGGCTGCCGCCATCATCGAAAACCTCTTGAGGTTCGCCCGGCCGTCCGAGGGGCTGGTCGAGCGCGTGGACGTCAACGGCACCGTCGAGGACACCCTCTCCCTCATCGACCATCAGATCTCCCTCCAGTCGATCGAGATCGACAAGCGCCTGGCCCCGGGGCTCCCGAGGGTGAAGGGCAGCAAGAACCAGCTCCAGCAGGTCTTCATGAACATCATCCTCAACGGGTACCACGCCATGCCCGAAGGGGGGTTGTTCACCATCCAGACCCGCCGTGCTCCGGGGGACCATAAGGTCGCAATCGAGGCCCAATTCGCCGATACGGGCCGCGGCATCCCCGAGGAGCACCTATCCCGCATCTTCCAGCCTTTCTTCACCACCATGCCGGTGGGGAAGGGGACGGGGCTGGGTCTTTCGATCGCCTACGGCATCGTCCAGCAGCACGGGGGCACGATCCGTGTGGAGAGCGACGTGGGGAAGGGCTCCACGTTTACGATCACCCTGCCGGGGGAGAGGCCGGATGCTTGAGATCTTGATCGTGGACGACGCGAAGGACATCTGCTGGGCCCTGGAGAAAGGCCTGAGGGACGAAGGGGTGCACATCAGTCAGGTTCACCGGGGGGAAGATGCGATCCAGGCCGTGCGGGGACGGAGCTTCGACGTGGCCGTCATCGACGTCAAGCTCCCCGGCAAGAACGGCATCGAGATCTCCCGTGGCATCCGGCAACTCGTCCCCCAGCTTCCGATCGTGATGATCTCAGGCTACCACTACGAAGAGGATCAGCCGATTCGGGACGGAATTCGGAACGGTGAATTCCAGGGCTTCATCTCGAAGCCCTTTGAACTCGATGCAGTGTCAACCCTCCTGAGGCGGGTCATCAGGGAGGGCGGGCAGAGCCCCTCGCGCGAGCCGACCTACGGCCACGAGGGGCAAACCGAAAGGAGGTGAGTGAACATGGCAGTAGAAAAGGCAATCGCGTCGTCCAGCCTGGTTGAAGTGATCGACCGGATCCTGGACAAGGGCGTGGTCATCGACGCCTGGGTGCGGGTCTCCCTCGTGGGGATCGAGCTCCTGGCGATCGAGGCGCGGGTGGTCGTGGCCTCAGTCGAGACGTACCTCAAGTACGCCGAGGCCATCGGCCTGACCGCCACGGCGGCCGCGCCGGCGTAAGGCGGGCTGCCAGAACCACTGAGGGGTTTCTGCCGGGGAACCCTCGAGCGGACGACCGCCGAGCGTGTCTCGCCAGGATCTCTCTTCCGACTCACATCAGAGGGCGCATCGACGCCCGAGGAGGGAACCGTGGCGTTCAGGAAAAAACCCAAGAAGGTCCCTGAGACTTTCCAACTCGAAGAACGGGAGGAACCAATGGGAAGGGCGGAGGAGATGAGGAATCTGTGCCAGGAGATCCCGGCTTCGTTCGATGCCAGGATGAAACGGGTTGCGGACATCAAGCGGGAGACCGCCGAGTTGCTCAAGGGCTTTCAGCGCGATCTCAGGGAGAAAGCGGCTGAGCTCAAACGGTTCCTCAGCAACAGCGAGGCCTCCCGCATGAAGGACTTTCGAGTGATGCACCAAGGCATCCGGGCTCGGCATGAGGAAAGAAGTCGGGAAACCGCCGATCTGATGAATTCCCTCCGCCGCGGGAGCGAGCAGCGGGCTCGGGAGGTTGGAAACATGTTGGGCGGTTTCCGCCGGGCGCAGAAGGCCATGGCCAGCCACTGGCAGGGTCTAGCCGCCGGCATGGCGAAGCGGCGCGCCAGCTTCGCTCGATGAGGGCAAGGATTCAGTCACGAACGCGCATGACACCCGTTCAGTTTCCAGTGGAGATGGGGCGCCTGGCCGGGGAGATTATCGCTTCCTACGAGGCCAGGATCTCTTCGGTGGAGCAGATCGTCGAATCCACTCACGAGATGCTCGAGAGCTTCCGAGGCCAGCGAGAAGCGATGAGGGCTCGGCTCAGGGAGACCCTGGCACAGGCCGCCCATCTCAGGAAGTGCGACTTCGACACCATGATGGGAGGGATCCTCGTCCGCCAGGAGGAGCGCGAGCGAGCGGTCAGGGAGACGATGAGGGGCTACCTGCGGGAGCAGCGAGAGACGGCGGCCGCGTTGAAGGAGGCCCTGGCCCGGGGCGAAACGGAACGGATCGGAAGCGTCAAGCAACTCTTGAAGGGGATCGAGACCAGACGAGAGGAACGGGAGCGGGAAATCAGGGCCCTCCTCGCCGAGTTCCGAAGGGAGCAGGAGGGGATGTCACGGGCTCTGCAACATCTCCTGTCCAACGGCGGTTCCGTGAGGGCGAAGGAGTTCAAGGCCACCCTCAGGGCCATCCAGGCCGGCACAGGAGAAGGGGGAAGAGATGACGGCGACGATATGCGCGTTCTGTCGGGGGCAGGGGTCCGATCCTTTTGACCTCCTCTCGCCCCTGGCCCGGTGCCAGGTCTGCGGGGGGAAGGGCACGGTCGTGGTGGCAGAGCCGGTGACGAGGTGCGTCTACTGTCAGGGGAGCGGGATCCAGCCCTACGGGACGAGGATCACCTGCCAGGTCTGCGGGGGAAAGGGAGTCGTGGCCTTCGGGGGATCCGGAGAACTGTGCCCTGACTGCCACGGAAGCGGGCGCGCCGCCGTGAACGGCCTGCCATGCACCCACTGCCGGGGGAGAGGCATGATCTCCCGCCGGGCTGCGCTCCTCGTGTAGGAGGGATCCATGAGAGGCATAGGGGAGTACGGCTATCGGTTGAGGAAGGTCATCGACCGCTTCGTCTCTGGGATCCTGAAGGATGCGCAGGCGGCGCCCACCCGCGCGAGTGCCGTCCGCGTGCAGGCCCGCTGGGACTACCAGATCGCGAAGACCGAGTATGGGTGGGCCGCCGGAGAGGCGGTTGCATCGTGACCGACGACCTCACCTGGCGGCTCGACATCATGCGCGGCGAATACGCGGAGATGCCGGGGCTCCGCCTGACCGCGGCGCAGGCCGCGCGCTTGTGGGCGCTGGACGAGCGCCTGTGCCACGCGATGCTCGCGCAACTCGTGAACGAAGGATTCCTGCGCCGCACGCGCGACGGCGCCTACGTGCTGCGCAACGGCGGCATCCCATGATCCCGATGCTCGAACACCCACCCCTGCGATCCGGCCTCAAAGGTCTCGGCGAGCACGAGGGTGTGCCGTTCATCGCGATGGAGTACGTCGACGGCGAGCTGCCGGCGCGTCGCCTCCAGCGCGCACCGCCGTGAACGGCCTGCCATGCACTCACTGCCGGGGGAGAGGCATGATCTCCCGCCGGGCTGCGCTCCCTGTGTAGGAGGGGATCCATGAGAGGCATAGAGGATCTCACCTCGGTCATCGAGCCTGCCCCCTTGCCGGATTTCGTGGAGACGAAGTTCGTCAAAGACCTCACCGAGCGGGCCATGGGCTATGTCAAGGCCGGCTTCCCGGTCCACTTCCGGGGAGCCTCCGGCACGGGCAAGACCACCCTGGCCCTCCACGTGGCCTCGAAGCTCGAACGTCCCGTGGTGCTGATCCACGGCGACGAGGAGTACACCACCTCGGACTTGGTGGGGGGGGAGTACGGCTATCGGTTGAGGAAGGTCATCGACCGCTTCGTCTCCCGGGTCCTGAAGGTCGAGGAGGACATGGTCAAGCGGTGGGTGGACAACCGCCTGACCATCGCGTGCAAATACGGCTTCACTCTCATCTACGACGAGTTCACCCGCTCGCGGCCGGAGGCAAACAACATCCTGCTCTCCATCCTCCAGGAGCGGATGATGGACCTCCCCGTCCGGCGGGGCGGAGACGAGACCTATCTGAAGGTGGATCCGAACTTCACGGCCCTCTTCACCTCGAACCCCGAGGAGTACGCCGGGGTGCATCGGAGCCAGGACGCCCTCCGCGACCGGATGGTCACCCTCGACCTGGACCACTTCGACGAGGAAACGGAGGCCGCCATCACGCAGGCCAAGTCCGGTCTCCCTCGGAAGGAGGCGGAGAAGATCGTGAAAGTCGTTCGGGCGCTTCGGCAGTCGGGAGCGTGTGAATTCTCTCCCACCGTCCGCGGCGCGATCATGATCGCCAGATCCCTCACGGTGCTGAATGGCCACGTCAAAGGGTCCAGCGGGGTCTTCCGGCAGGTCTGCGAGGACATTCTGGCCTCGGAGACGAGCCGGGTGGGGAGCAAGAGCAACCAGGCCAAGGTCCGGGAGCTGGTGAAGAAGTTCGTCAAACAACACTGCTGAGGGGAGGTGGCCCTGATGCTGCTGCGAGCCTTTGCGCGAGTGGACGCCGGCGGGAAGCTCTCGATACCCAATCACATCCGGAGGCAGATCGGACTCAAGGCCGGTCAATTGGTGGAGTTGAAGGTGGTGGGGGCGAGCAAGAACAAACAGCTCTTGCTCTCCGCGCGTGAGAGCGCCCGATAATTTCCAAACGGAGCACGGTGCCATGAGAGGTGTAACCGACGCCAGGGGACTGCGGGACGTCCGGAGCAT